>NZ_JAVDVH010000003.1:0-280865 GCF_031456775.1 Acinetobacter sp. 3657
TTTGGTTCGACTTCGATAACTGTATCAGGTACATATACACCAGCATCTGTTAAGATGCGAGTCATACCACATTTGCGACCGACTAAACCAATAGCCATGTGCATAAACCTCTAAAAAAGCGGCCTAATTAACTTAACGTTAATCAACCGAAAGCCTTAACCCAAAGCGATCTGAACATCTACACCAGCAGCAAGATCTAACTTCATCAATGCATCAACAGTTTTATCTGTTGGTTGAACGATATCGATCAAACGTTTGTATGTGCGGATTTCATACTGATCACGTGCGTCTTTGTTGACGTGTGGTGAAGTAAGAACGTTGAAGCGTTCGATGCGAGTAGGCATCGGAATTGGACCACACACTTGTGCGCCAGTACGCTTAGCGGTTTCTACGATCTCTTGAGCAGATTGATCAATCAAACGATGATCAAAAGACTTCAAACGGATACGAATTCTCTGGTTAGACATACCAGTAAACTCCAAGCCAAATATATAAAGAATCACCCATGACGCACCTCACCTTTTAGGTAAGTGTCAAGGGCAGTGAAAATCACTATGGTCGTGATCGATGCCACGACTGTCATGCATTTACTACTTTACTCGCAGTAAACGCCCTCCTATTGAGGGACGCTCATTATAGCGATTGTTTAAGTCTTATGCAATTCTTCTTTTTTATTTTTAGATTTTAACCTGTCTTATGCGCTCACTACGTAGTCTATTGCTTGATTAAGCAAACGATTTCCTTGCTCAAATTTGCTTTTCAGAGTTCTTTTTAGCTCAGATATCGGTTGTACGTACTCACCATTAAATACAGCCGCATCTTCCTCATTCTCGATCAGAAGATGCAAGGCATGCGGCGTAATTTCAGGATGAAATTGAAAACCAAGTACATTGCGCCCAATTTGGTACATCTGATTGCGACACACGCTATTTTCAGCCAAATGCACACCACCGCGTGGTATTTCAAAAGTCTCACTATGCCATTGCATAATGTTAATTTTCTCAGGAATTTGAAAACAATTTTCAGGGATATGCGTCGCTCTGCCGACATCCATCCAGCCCAATTCCTGATGTGGATTTCGACTTACTGCCGCACCCAACGCATTTGCGATCAACTGACCACCCAAACACAAACCAATCGCTGGCTTACCTGCTGCCAGATAACGACGCAACCATCTTTTTTCTAGCTTCAACCAAGGATAATTCACCTCATCATTGACGCTCATCGTTCCACCCATAATGATGAGTAGATCGACCTCATCCACCCTTGGCAATGCTTCCAATTCGAGTGGTAAATCAACGGGTAAAGCGAAAAATTCAGTTGCGGTAATTTTTGCTTGATTTGCCTTTAAGTAATCGTAGCAACTTCCAAAACCTTCACCTGCGATGTGCTGAAAATAATGCACTCTTAAATGCGACTTCATGCGCTAAAACCTATTTTAGTTAGAATGATAATAATTCTTAGCAAAAATAAAGCCAGTTCTAAGTCAGAGTGTTCTATCTGTACCGATTCTGTACAAAACATGCAAATCACTAGCAGCTTTGCTTATTTTCTCTTAACCTAATTCATTATATCGCTTTGATTTTGCCCCATGACTACACATAAAAATAGACAAACTGACCTCGTTCATGCACCACGCCAAGCCCCTCAATACATTGAGACGGTTCAACCTCCCCTATTTCGTGCATCCACCATTATTTTTCAATCCACAGCGCACCTTTTTGATCGCCACTGGACCGATGCTTATGACTATAGTTACGGCACCCATGGCACTCCAACCACATTCACTCTGGCAGACAATATCGCTCAAATCGAAGGCGGCAGTTATTGCCTACTTGCACCAAGTGGTTTATCTGCGATTAATTTAGTGAATAGTGCAGTATTAAGCGCAGGTGATGAAGTCTGGGTCGCCGATAATATTTATGGCCCTAATTTAGAACATTTAAACAACCTACAAGATCGTTATGGCATCACCGTTAAGATTTACAATCCAATTGATGCAGACAGCTTTCAACCTACAAATAAAGCCAAACTGATTTGGTTAGAAGCTGCTGGCTCGATCACTCTTGAGTTTCCAGACTTAAAGCACTTAGTCAAAAAGGCTCAACAAGCGAATGTGCTAACAGTGCTAGATAATACATGGGGTGCTGGACTTGCCTTTAATGCCTTTGATTTTTCAGATGAACATCTTTCAGTGGATATCACCGTTCATGCATTGACTAAATATCCAAGCGGCGGCGGTGACATACTCATGGGCTCGGTCGTAACACGTGATCAAGTGTTACACCACAAACTGTTCCGCATGCACGCAATACAAGGCATCTCTGTTTCTGGTGATGATACCGCACAAATCCAACGCAGCTTGGCACACATGTCTTTACGTTATGAACAACAAGCACAAAATGCAAATAAGCTACTCGACTGGTTAAAACAACAACCTCAATTCAGCCAAGTGCTGCATCCAAGCAACCCCGATTCGGCGGGTCACTGCTTCTGGAAGGAGGTGTGTAACACAGGCAAAAGCGCTGGTTTAGTCAGCGTGATCTTTAAACCTGAATATGACCTTGCAGCCGTTCGAAAGTTTTGCGATAGCTTAGACCTTTTCAAACTAGGTTTTAGTTGGGGTGGGCCTATTAGCTTAGTGATGCTGTACGACTTAAAACAAATGCGCACACTTGAAAATACACATTTACAACAAGGTTTATTGGTTCGCTTCTGTATAGGACTAGAACATCCCGAAGATTTGATCCAAGATATTCAAAATGCACTAAAACAACTGGAATAACACGAAGAATAGGTGAAGAATGAGCACACCCATCATTATTGCGAAAAAAACCACAGATACAACACAAGATATTGTTCTACATTCTAAATTTGCCAACCGACATGGTTTGATCGCAGGTGCAACGGGTACAGGTAAAACTGTTACGCTCAAAGTTCTTGCAGAAAGCTTCTCTCGGCTTGGCATCCCTGTATTCTTGGCCGATGCCAAAGGTGATGTTTCGAGTCTCGCCAAAGCAGGCAGCAGTAGTCCCAAATTTGAAGAACGCCTCAACCTACTCAAAGTAGACAGCGTCGCATTTGCAGCATCTCCTGTGATCTTTTGGGATTTATTTGGGCAACAAGGACATCCGATTCGCACCACTATCTCAGAAATTGGCCCATTGCTGTTAGCACGCATGCTCAATCTGAATGACACCCAAGAAGGTGTACTATCCGCCGTGTTCCGTATTGCTGATGATCAAGGCTTATTACTCATCGACTTTAAAGATCTTAAATCGATGCTGAGTTATGTCAGCGCACATACTTCCGAATTGAAAGCAGAATACGGCAATCTATCTCCTGCAAGTATCGGTGCGATTCAGCGCAATCTATTGGCATTGGGTGATCAGGGTGGCGAGCAGTTTTTTGGCGAACCCAGTCTAAATATTCTGGATTTCATCCAAACAGATAGTAACGGTCATGGCTATATCAATATCTTAGCTGCCGATAAACTCATGAATACCCCAAAACTATATGCCACCTTCTTACTTTGGATGTTGTCAGAACTCTTTGAACAACTGCCTGAAGTCGGCGATATGGATAAACCTAAATTAGTCTTCTTCTTCGATGAGGCACATTTATTATTTGATAATGCCAGCCCAGCCTTACAACAAAAAATCGAGCAAGTGGTTCGCTTAATTCGCTCCAAAGGCGTTGGGATCTACTTCATCACCCAAAACCCACTAGATCTACCTGAAAGCGTATTAGGTCAATTGGGAAATCGAGTACAACATGCATTACGTGCATTTACACCGAAGGATCAAAAAGCAGTCAAAACTGCGGCTGATACCTTCCGTGCCAATCCAGACTTTAAAGTGGATCAAGCCATTACTGAACTTGCAGTGGGCGAAGCATTGATTAGTTGTCTAGATGAACAAGGTACGCCGCAGATTGTAGAACGTGGCTGGGTGATGCCACCTTACTCATCATTTAACCCCATCACCGCCGAAGAACGCCAAGTGATTATTGCGCAGAGTATCGTTGCAGGTATTTACGATCAGGCAGTTGATCGAGATAGTGCTTATGAAATGCTGCAAAACAAAGTCGCTGAACGTGAGCAACAAAAACAGCAAGCTGAACTCGAAAAGCAACAAACCAAAGAACAAGAAGCTGCCGAAAAGCAACAACTCAAAGAGCAAGAACGTTTAGCCCGTGAGCAACAACGTGCTGAGGAAAAAGCAGCCCAACAACGCGCCAAAATGACCCAAGACATTGTCGGGACTTTTGCCAAGAGTGCCGCGCGTAGTTTAGGTGGGAGTTCTGGGCAAAAAATTGTCCGTGGGCTATTAGGTTCATTATTTGGAAAATAAAGCTTTATTCATTTATCAATCAAGGGATAATTTATTATCCCTTATTTTTTTTATGGCTTTCTTTAAATACGTATTGCAAATGCAAAATTAAAGGTATATTTTAAATACATCTTATAAATGATAGCCAAGAGAGATCTAAAATGACTCCGCAGCAAATTGACCTTGTAAAAGCCACTGTTCCTGTACTGCGTGAAAATGGTGTCGCGTTAACGGGCTATTTTTATAACCGCATGTTAGGAAATAATCCTGAATTAAAAGAAACCTTTAATATGGGGCATCAACGTAGTGGTGCACAAGCACAGGCACTTGCTGGCGCAGTCCTCGCTTATGCTGAAAATATTGAAGATCCTTCCGTGCTTTTACCTGTCGTTGAACTGATTGCACATAAACATGTCAGCTTGAACATTCAATCACCAGATTACAGCATTGTGGGAGAGAACCTCCTCCACTCCATCAGTGAAGTTCTGAATATTTCAATGCAAGATCCACTCATTGATGCTTGGGCGGCAGCTTATGGTCAATTGGCGGATCTATTCATCAGCACTGAAAAAGCCATATATGAGCAACATCAGCAAAATAAAGGCAGTTGGTTAGGCTGGCGCAATTTTAAAATCGCCAAGAAAGTGGTTGAAAGTGATGAAATCACCTCCTTCTACCTTGCACCAGTTGATGGCGGTGATTTACCACAATATGAAGCAGGTCAATACATCTCTGTTCGTGTCTTTGTGCCTGAGCTGAATCTCAGACAGCCACGTCAATATACTTTATCTACTAGTCCACAATCGGATTATTTACGTATATCTGTGAAGCGCGAAGATGAAAAAGGTGAGTTAGCAAGTGGCTGGGTTTCAAGTACATTACATGGTTTAGCTGAAGGCTCAGAAATTGAAGTATCTGCACCAACAGGGAATTTCTACTTAATGAATAGTAATAAGCACAACGTCTTCATTAGTGGTGGTGTGGGCTTAACTCCAATGATTGCCATGCTCAATCAATTGGTTACGCTAGATATGCCCCAGCCTGTCAGTTTTATTCATGCATGTCGTAGCAGCCAAGTTCATGCGATGAAAAAACATATTCATGAACTTAAAGCCAAGTATCCACGTCTCAGCACCTTTACGGCTTATGAATTTCCACATGAGGATGACGTACTCGGGGAAGATTACGACATTACTGGGCGCTTAGATTTAAGTTCGATGGATGCCGCATTATTACCGACAAGTGCAGATTATTACCTATGTGGTCCAATGCCATTTATGGCAGAACAACATAAAGCGCTGATCGCTCGTGGCATTGCAGCAGAAAATATCCATAGCGAAGCCTTTGGCACAGGCGGTGTCAAACTCAACTAATCGCACTGCATTTTGCGTGGGGCTAGTCTATGATAGACTAGCCCTTTGTATTTAAAGCATTAGATTGAGTGAAATAGCATGCAACTCAATAAGTTTACAGATTATGCACTTAGAATTTTGATGTATGTCGCTCGCCCTAGTGATGTACCGTATACGATTGCAGATATTGCTCAAGATTTACATGTTTCGCAAAACCATCTGGTTAAAATTGTTCACTTTATGGGGAAGCAACACTGGATCATTACCACACGTGGTAAAGGCGGCGGTATTCGTCTCAATCCAGAAGCTAAAAATCTAAAACTCGGTGAGATCGTTCGCATCTTACAAGGTCATCAGCAAATTGTAGAATGCAATACCCCACCTTGTGTTTTGCGTGCGCACTGCGGACTTAAAGGAATTTTAGATCAAGCATTGGAGAGCTTTTATCAAAGTCTTGATCAATATACCGTGGGAGAAGTATTGCAACACAGTATTCTCCCCTCGTCTCAGCATTCAAATATTGATTTTTTACAACTCATTCCAAAAGCCTCGTCATGAGGATTCGCACGAATCTCCGACATCCTTTATAATGGATCTCGCTATTTCAAATTTTAAAGTAAGCTTCTATGCGTCAGCGTCAACAATCGAAAGATACCAAAGCTAAACTCGCCCCAAAAGAAAAAATCAGTTATGAGAAACAGACTGATCCTGCATTAACACTTTATGCAAACCAGTCTTTAAATTGGTTACGCCAAGCTGAGTTTTTAATGAGTGCGCCAAAGCTTGCTTTATGCGTAGAAGATACAGGCTATGAAATTGCTTTCGCTGGTCGATCAAATGCAGGTAAATCCAGTGCAATCAATGCGCTGACCAATCAAAAACAATTGGCTCGTGCATCGAAAAGACCGGGCCGTACCCAAATGATCAACTTTTTTAGCTTAGGTAATCCTGACCAACGTTTAGTCGATTTACCGGGTTACGGTTATGCAGCCGTACCTGAAGCGATGAAACTGGTTTGGCAAAAAGAATTAGAAAACTATCTAATCCATCGCCAAAGCTTACAAGGCTTAGTGTTATTGATGGATATTCGTCACCCATTGCAGCATTTTGACTTAATGATGTTGGAATGGGCGCATTCACGTCATTTATTTGTGCACATCCTTTTAACCAAGGCAGACAAACTCAATCGTGGACCTGCCAATAAAACCTTATTAGATGTGAAACAACAATTGAAGAAGATGAAGCTAGACTTTTCGATTCAATTGTTTTCATCACTCAATAAAATTGGCTTAGAAGAATTGGCAAGTGTGATGGGTGGCCGTTTGAATTATACACTCGACCAACCGACTGAATTTGACCTCGATCAAATTCCAGAAGCTACAGATGCTGATCTTGAAGAATAGTATCTGTAAATCTTACATAGATGTTTGCAGCATGTGCCGTATACGGCGCAATTTTTTAGACCATGCATGATATATTTTGCGAAACTGCGTGATGAGAAACAAGGTTTCGTAAAACATACGACGAGAATAAAGTCTCAAAAACCCCTCATATTGCATTTCATGCAACTTGATGCATAAAATAAATTTTAATTGTCCTGAATTGCTAAACACAATAGGTGGCGTATTTTCATATACTCCATACTATTGGTTCATTGCACTATCGATTAGGACTAAACGATGAAATTACTATCATTTGTGAAGAACAAAGTTCTTGGTTCTTCGATTGACTATAAAATTCTCCCTCGCAAAGTAAAGTTTGATTGGGAAAAAACGCCTGTAGATTGGATTCCAAATCAACCTTTCGCTAGCTATTTTATTAATGAAATTAACAATATCTTACCCGCAGGTGAGTTTTGGTTCTGTCGTTTATATAATAAAGTTTTGCCTGAAATTACCGATCCAAAACTGAAAGAAGATGTACAAGCATTTATTCGCCAAGAAGCCATGCATGCAGTTGCACATACCTCGGCAAACAAAGAATATCTAAGCCAACGCAATATTGATATTCAACGCAACCTCGACATTATGGACTTTGTATTTGGCAAAGCTTTAGCGGATAAACCTTTTGGCAAACAAGTCCCAAAAATACTTGATCATCAATGGGATCTGTTCCGTTTAGGTGTTATCGCTACTGTTGAGCATATGACTTGCGTGCTTGGTAAATATGCGTTGTATAACAAACGCTGGGAAGAGCTTGGTGCTGACCCAGAAATGATTGATTTAATCAAATGGCATGGTTCAGAAGAAATCGAACACCGTACCGTTGCCTTTGATCTTTATCGTCATCTCGGTGGTGGTTATATCGCTCGTTACTATCTCAGCGTTGCGGTGATTATAGGCGTACTTGGCTTATGGGTGGATGGCGCAGCACACATCATGGGGCAAGACCCTCGTTTTGCCGATAAGAAACCGAGTCCGTTCAAACCTTGGATTTGGTTAGAATGGTATAAACAGGGACGCAAAGATGATCAAATATTACCAAACCCAATTTGGTTAATTTCACAACAAATTGATTACCTCATGCCGTGGTATGATCCTGTCAAAGAAGGAAATACCCAAGATGCGGTCAACTATTTAAACAACTCTCCTGCTGCGAAACGTGCTTTACAACCAGCTGCTTAAACGGAATTATGCTAAATCAATACAAAAAGCCCCCATCTTAGAATGGGGGCTTTTATTTATGAACAAATGTAATTAGAAGCGATAGCGAACGCCTGCTTCAAATGAACGCTCAGGACCCACGTAGATTCCATTACGTAAACTTGCCATATAACGCTTGTCTTCCAAGTTTTTCACTGCACCATAGAACTCAATTTGATCATTGAGTGTATAGCGAGAGGTTAAATCAACGGTTGTATAAGCGTTAAGTTTCCCAGTAAAGAAACCTGATGTATTTTCTACAATTGGTTTGGTATTGAGCTCATCAGTAAACTGCGAACCCATATAGTTCGCGCTAAGCTGTGTACGTAAACCCGCATAGCTATAACTGAAACCTAAATTTGCAACCCATTCTGGCGTATATGGCACACGATCGCCATTTCTTGATTTAAGCGTACCATTTTTATTGTATCGATCACCTTTGAACTGTGCATCTGCCACCCAAGTGACATTGGCAAATACATCAAAGCCATTTTCCAATTCTACACTGATCGCACTTTCAAGACCTTGATTATAGGTCTTTCCACCATTGGTGCTTTGAAAGTCAGAGTTACTGTTTGCTGGAATAATTTGGTTATCAAAGTCCATTCGGAAGGCAGTCAACTCATATTTAAAGATATCCTGCTGACCTCTTAAACCCAACTCCCAACTGACCGCAGTTTCTGCATCCAATTTTTGATCCTTCATACCACTGAGAGAATCACCATTCAACGCTGGAGAAAAGGCTTTATAAACACTACCATAAAGCTGTACAGCTGGAATCAATTGGAAGGTCACACCTAGACCAGGCATCACTTCTGTATTAGAGGTCTTAACCGTTTCATTCTTTCGTTTATCTTCCCGTTGTTGCTCATAGCGTTCGATACGAAGACCCGGTGTCAATGATAATTGATCGGTAATATCTAAACGGTTTTGCGCATATAACGCGACACTTTTGGCAGTATCTTTTGTATTCTTACTAACGTTACCTGTACGTGGTGTTGTACGTGTTGCATCGATAGTAATATCATCCATCTTTTCATTCATCAAGCGTAGACCAACTTCAGCCTCGCTTGGCATATTGAATAAATCATGTTTTGCCACTAAACGGGTTTCAGCACCAATACGCTCAAAAGCACGGTTATTGCCGCGCAAATCCCAATTATCTTGACCGCCTTTTCCATTTCCACGTGTTCCTGGGCCATTACGATAATTCCATCGTCCATCCACAGTAATTGGGTTATCTTGATCGACCTCATAACGCCAGTAATCACGGTTCATTTCACTCCAATACACCAAGGTCTGAAGTTCTGTATCCGCATTGATATTCCAACGATGGTTAATATCGAATGAGTTACGTTCAGTCAAGAACCAATCATCTGGTGCAGGATTGTTCTTTTTCTTGGCATGATATTCACCCAAGAACTGCCCACGATATGAAATGTTGGCATCATTTTCATAATGGGTAAATTTAACACCTAACCATTGGTTATCACCAATCGCGGTACCCGCTTTGATGACTGCATCTTTCATTTCATAGCTCTTGTCCATGAAACCGTCACTTTTAGCCCAACTTAAAATTGCACCAAAGTTACTGTCTTTATTTGGAGAGCTGCCACCCAATTCAACTGTGGTTTTATAGGTATCCCAAGAGCCAATCGACAGATCGACCAATGCACCATCTTTAGGTTGCTTAGTACGATAGTTAATGACGCCACCAATATTTGATGGACCATAACGCAATGCCGAAGAACCTTTCAGAACTTCAATACTATCCATGCGTTGTACACGCGGATTGTAATAACGGCCATTCCCCACAAATAGACCCGGTGCAACAGGTACACCATCTTCTAAAATTAAGGTTTTATAATCAGCCGAGCTAATACCGCGCATACCGATATTGGCAACAACAGCAGACTCTTCTTCAGGTTTGACATAAACGCCTGAAACACGCTTTAAAATATCTTCGGTCGAGGTCGGGACAAATTTTTGGATTTGCTCCTGATCTACAATCACAGCCGCACCCGGTATCTTAGAAACAGCGCCATCCTGTGAACCGATCACCTGAATGGTAGGCAGAACCATGGTTTTGCTCTCTTGTGCTGTCTCAGCATGCAACATAGGCGCAAAACTACCGAATAACAAACCACTCATTACGATTGGATTTTTTAGAAAAAAACGGTTTTTCATAGCTTCCCCCGAAGCGGTAAAGAACGGAATATCCTTTCCATCGCTATTTTTCTTTAGCAATCAGAAACGATCTCAGACAAAAAGCAAACAAATGATAGTGCAAACAAGAATGATTATCTATATTTTCTTAAGACATTTGTCACAAAATAGCTTTAATTTCATATATATATTTTTAACAATATTAATTTATTAGAATATATATCATCTTTTTTTCTTTTATATTTCAGCAAAATATTCAATTAAAATCATTTTTTTTAATGTACTTTTCAACAATTTAAATGACCGGAATTTTATCCATTTTTTTGAAAAATGGCTGAACTCAGCAACATTATTCCAATCAGACTGACATAAATCTCTCTGTTTGAGCGATATACGATATACGATCTATCGCTCAACTGCTGTCATTTATGCTTTTTTACTCAGGTGTATGCCGATCAACCACTACACTAATCATCATATCGCCTTGTACATTTACCACGGTACGTACTGTATCCAATAAACGATCAATAGGCAGTAAAATTGCAATCGCCTCTGCAGGTAAACCCACAGATTGCAACACCATAATCATGGTGACCATGCCAGCACTTGGAATCCCAGGCGCACCTAAAGAAGCAACAATCGCCACCAAACAGACAATAATCTGTTGGGTGATGGATAAATCTAAACCCATCAGATTGGCAATAAACAATGCTGCCGCTGCTTCATACAGCGCCGTACCATCCATATTAAGCTGCGTACCGAGAGGTATAACAAAACCTGCGGTTTGCGGTCTAACACCGAGATTTTCTTGTGCGCATTTCAAACTAAGCGGCATGGTCGCAGAACTGGAACTGGTTGCAAAAGCGGTCACCAAGGCTGCTCTAGCCCCCTTAAAAAAGGTAATCGGATCCATTCGACCGAATATCCATAACAATAAAGGGAGTACAACCAGACCATGAAATATCGTGGTTCCTGTGACCACAGCCGCGAATTCAACTAAACGACTCAATACGGAAAGATCTTCACTGGCGATCAGTTTGGCGAGTAATGCGAAAATGCCAATCGGTGCAAGTTTCATCACCCAACCCACCAGCATCATCATCATTTCAAAGAATTGTTGAAAGCTATTCCGTACCAGCGCAAAACGTTCTCCACCTTTAACCAACGCAACACCCAAAAATAATGCAAACACGACCACCGCCAAAACATTGCCTTCACTGAAGGCTTTAAATGGGTTGATCAGGGTGTTTTGTACAAAATTAGTCAAAAAACTAGAGGGTGTAAGCGTGTCAGGGGTCTGATGACTTTGCATATCGGCTTGGAAAATTTGAATATCAATCCCCTTGCCCACGTCAAAAAGATGTGCACAGCTGATGCCGAGAATCAGTGCCAAGGTGGTGGTGGTGATCGAACTCAGCGCTGTGATTTTCCAGACGCGTCCAAATTGTCCACCTGCTTGTAAGTTTGAAACACCGACCACAATTGAACTAAAGATCAATGGAATCAATAGCATTTTCAACAAACCAATGAAAATGTTACTTAAAATACCGAGCCCATATAAACTATAGTCAACAAATATCGTTTGTGGGTAAGCATTTAACAAAAAACCAAATGCCACACCGAGCACAGCGGCCAGTAAAATCTGTGTATTTAAATTCATTATGCTTGATAAAGTTTTTTAACTTATTGCTACTATGGCATGCTCATGTTGAAGAATCGAGCAATTTTTTGTCACATCTATATCATAAAAAAGCCATCAGAATGATGGCCTTAGTATAAATTTATTTGTTATTGGGTTTCGATTTCTCTGAGCCGAATCAAACCTTCTTGAACCGTACTACAGACCAACTGACCATCTTGCCACATCCGACCAAAATTAAGCCCACGAGAGCTTGCGCTAATGGTCGCTTCCATTTCATAGAGCATCCATTCATCTGCACGCAATGGGCGATGGAAATAAATCGTATGATCAATACTGGCACACTGTAGATTTGGAGAAATCCACGACAAACCGTGTGGACGCAATGCTGTGGTCATCAAAGTGAAATCTGAATAAAATGCCACGATCGCTTGATGCAATGAGATTTCATCCAAATTTTTAGCAATATCACCATGGGTTCGAATGTAATGTGCATAAAACGGTGCTTCAGGTTGCGGCTGAAAAGGGTTGACTGGCTGAACTGGGCGAATTTCCACATGACGTTCACGCATAAAACTGGCACGAACATTTTCAGGGACAAAATTAATCATCGCTTCTTTCAGTTCATTTTCCGACTTCAAGCTTTCAGGTGCAGGATATTCGGGTTCTTTATGTTGATAATTTAAGCCTTCCTCAGGATTGGCAAAAGAAACCATTGCCGAAAAAATAGTACGCCCATGTTGAATCGCCCGCACTTGACGACTGGCAAAGCTTTTCCCATCTCGAAGCGAATCTACTTCATAAATAATCGGAGCATCAACATCCCCACCATAAAGGAAATATGCATGTAACGAATGCGCAGGACGATCTGTGGTATATGACGCTGCTCTTAATGCTTGCCCAAGCACTTGCCCACCAAATACACGTTTGCCAACCAAGTTGCGGCTATTGCCTCGAAAGATATTGGCTTCCAGTCTTTCTAGCGTCAAAAGCTCAACGAGTTCTTGCGTTAAAGCATTCATGTAATCACCTTTTTACAACAATGAGGGAGAAATAACGAGGGTCATAGCAAAGCAGTATTTTGCTTGAAACCTAAGGCGGAGCAAGAATAATCATCTTAATCGAGATGAGTCGATTAATATAGATTGTAGCCAAGATAAAATGATTTACCCATCGCATTATTCTATTTATACCTGCTAAAAATACGATTTTTAACGATAAAATCTACCAAATACGCTATATTTTGTCAGAAAATAGCATACCGTTTTATGTCAGAATACAGCAGAATGTCGTGTTCATCATGACTTGATGTTAGGGTTATATTTAGGAGTTCGTAATGTCCAAGACAGGATTTGGTCAAATGTATCGTCAACTTTCGAGTAAGTTACTTGACCTTGTGGTAACCCCGCACGTTCTTGGTGAAGTTCCTGTAGAATCCACCTCAACAGAACAAAGCCCAGCCGATCCAAATAAAGTCGTATGCTATGTATTACAAAACTATTCGCATAGTAATGCGCTGGTGGTCGATGGTGAGACGCGTCGCCTTAAGCTGAAACCTGCACTAGATCCATTAAGTTTTGGCAACTATCAAGAAAAAAATTCAGTCCTTTTTTTACATCAGAACGATAATATTTTCTTCAATACCCAAACTTATCCTCCGCGCTTATTACAACTGATCGAAGCCCTTGAACAAAATCCTGACATTGAAGTTCAATTGATTCCTGTGACCGTACTTTGGGGACGATCACCAGATAAAGAAGATTCTTGGTTCAAATTATTATTTTCAGATACTTGGGCAACACCGAGCACAGTCAAGCAATTGGTCAATATCGGCTTACATGGCCGCCAATCCTACTTAGAGTTCCATGAACCACAATGTTTACGTGAATTGGTCGACTATGCCAAAACACAGCATCCAAATATTTCTCCTGCAACGTATATTGCAAGCTCGCTCGATACTTATCTAGATCAACAGCGTGAAGTGGTACTCGGTCCTGATTTATCCGATCGCCGCAATGTCATGCAGTCCGTGGTCAAAGCACCAGATGTGCAAGATGCGATTCGCCGTGAAAGTATCCATCATAAAATCAGTATGCTAGAAGCTGAACGTCGCGCCATTGGTTATGTCAATGAAATCGTTTCGGACTATTCTGCATCAGCGGTGCGTTTTGCCGATATGGCACTGACACGTTTATGGACGCAACTCTATGACGGCGTTGAGGTACACAACTTTAGCACCGTGCGTGAGCTGGCAAAAGATTATGAAATTATCTATACCCCATGTCATCGTAGCCATATCGACTATTTATTATTGTCCTATGTGATTTATAAACGCGGCTTGATGATTCCATATATCGCTGCGGGTGATAATTTAAATATGCCGTTTGTGGGGCAATTATTGCGTGGTGGTGGTGCGTTCTTTATTCGCCGCTCTTTCCGTGGCAATGCACTTTACACATCTGTATTTAAAGAATATTTATATAGCATTTTATCTCGTAACACACCGATCGAATACTTTATCGAAGGCGGACGTTCACGTACAGGACGTTTACTTCCACCTAAAACAGGCATGTTGGCAATGACCATTCAAGGTCACCTTCGTGGACCTGCCAAACCGATCGTATTTTTACCTACTTATATTGGCTATGAGCGCTTGATGGAAGGTGCGACCTACGTTGGTGAAATGCAAGGTAAGCCGAAAGAAGCTGAATCTATTTTTGGCATCTTAAAAACCTTACGTAAAATTGAAAGAATCTTCGGTAAAGTTCATGTCAACTTTGGTGAACCTGTTTTCTTGGATGATATTTTAAAACAGCATCAAGCAGACAATGTTCACGTCGAAAAAAATGATGCGCCTATTTCAGCCGAAATCTCCAATGTGGTTGCAAGCTCTGCCAATCTGATTTTAGAAAACATTAACCGTGCTGTGGTTGTTAACCCTGTTTCATTGCTTTCTTTGGTGTTATTGGCGACACCAAAACATACGCTGGACGAGGAAATCTGTATAAAACAGCTCGATATCTACCGAGACCTCGTCACTCAACAACCGTATGATGAACGTACCCAAGTAACATCATTATCAGGTAAAGAAATCATTGCTTATGGTTTAAAACTTAAACTGATCAAACGTGTTCAGCATGTCTTGGGCGATATTATTGCAATTGAAGATAATCAAGCAGTTTTACTCACCTATTTCCGTAATAATATTTTGCATGCCTTTGTATTGCCATCTTTGGTTGCCTCACTGGTTGAGCACAACGGTAAAATTAATAAAGCAGATCTAAGTAATGTGATTCGTACCTTGTATCCGTTCTTAAAAGCCGAACTGTTTATGAAATGGCAGCCTTCTGAACTACAACAACACATTGATAGCTATATCGATGCGCTGGTTCAGCTGGGTTTGATTTTCCAAGATCATGATGACAACTTGTTTAGCCCAACACCAAATAGCGAAGAGCATCAAAAGCTTTTAACTTTAGCAATGCCAGTGAAACAAAGTTTAGAACGCTACTACATGACGCTTGCGCTGATTACGCAACGCGGTTCTGGCAATATTTCGACCAAGCAAGTTGAAGAGTTAAGTCATTTGTTAGGTCAGCGTTTATCTGTGCTTTATGAGTTCAACTCACCAGAATTCTTTGATAAATCATTGTTCCAAAGTTTTATCAAAGTTCTCACTCAACAAAACTATATTCGCAATAATGAACAAGGTTTCATTGAATATGATGATAACTTCAGTGAGATGGCGGCAGGTGCACGACTTGTGTTAGATGAAACCACCTTACAAATGCTGCAACACATCACCACATTCAGTGATGAAGAACTTGCAACTGCTTTAGAGGCAATGGCATCACAACAAGCCAAACGTCGCCTCAAACGTAAAAAAGCTTAAAAGCAAAAACAATAACGGCAACTTCGGTTGCCGTTATTGTTTATCTATCTTCGACATTCGATGTATTTGGGTTCATCCAAACACCTTAAACGTTTGATTAGTTCAACAAAATAAGCATCATAGTAACCAGATGCCACATAGCGATTACGAATTCGCATCACCAAAGCGTCATAACCTTGTTTTTCATGAGCTGAAATGTCCGCCCAATAATATGCAGGCAATTGGTTTTCCCATTGAATTGCTTGAGCAGACAAAACATGGCTATTTTTAACAAACCAACTTCGAATATTCTGACCAAAACCCGCTGGGTATACTTGAGGGCGGATCACGATATTGACAGCAAAATAAGCCACAGGAAAATTGACCACTTGAGTCTTCTCACCAAACTCGGTCTTTAGGTTATATGGCAACACGCCATAAGCGGGTGCAGCCAAGATATCAATTTTTTTCTGTTTGAATAAATCTATGGCATTTGCAAAATCCACATAAACAGGTTTTGCGCCGACACTTTGCGCCAATGCCAGTTGCGGTGGATTATCCACCAAAATCCCAATACTCTTATTTTTAAGTTGCGAGACTTTCTGGATCTTTTCGGTATTCATGATCATATAGACCGTACCAACCGGAATCATGCCAACCACTTCATACTCAGAACCAATCATACGTTTTTCGACATTCGGATTGGTAAGCAGCTGTAAAAACACCCGTGCCGTACGGTTATTCGGAATCAGACCAATGCCACTGGTACTGCCCATAAATGGATTATAACGATAGGTATTAAAATTGGACGCGACCAAACCCGAACATTCTTTTTGATCAAATGCATGGATCGCCTCGTTTTCATTTTTGAAAGTTTTAAATTTCAATTGGACTTGGCTATTTTGCGCATGTAATCGAATATCATGTAAACGGCGACTAATATCCCCCTGTGTACTCAAAGGATCAAACACACACCATACCTTTTCACTCGCCCAACTCATTGTCGTCATTAAGCCAAGTAACATCGAGCAAATTATTTTTTTCATATATACCCCTTAATGTCTTAGCGCAATCCATGTACACATATCGGCTTCAATCAGCCCTGTACTCACAGAGAGTAAAAATCAAGAATCCCACCCAAAAAGAACAACTACGTCACATTTTAATCAAAATTTCATTTATTACTATGTGCCAATAGCGCCTCAGCATAGTCATTAAAGCAAATCAAATGGTCAAATTTAAAAGCTGTTCTCGCCAGTCTCGTCGCATAAATTCGCTTGCCCGTATGTTGTTTAGATACAAGCTGTAAAGGAGGTAAATTAAGTTGTTGCTGAAACCAAAGTAGAATTTCATGCATCGGTAAAGGCGTATTGTTGCTGACAATATAACTGGATTCTACTTCTGGAAGATCAGCTATCATGGCCAAAAATTTGGCTAAGTCATCGATATGAATCCGATTACTATAATGAACTGTAGGATAAGTAAGCGCTTGTTGTGCCAGTCTTTTTAATCGAACAATCGATGTTCCGTAAATTCCCGCAGGTCGAACGATGATACTACGCTCTGGATAATGCGCTTGCCATAAAAGCTCCATTTTACGAAGTAAATGTCCTTGTTCATCGGCAGGTTGTATCAATGATTCGTCATCAATTCGCTCACCAGCACTTTCACCATAGACCCGAGTTGAAGACACAATAATGATGCGTTGCACGGGATGCGATTTTAGAGCCCGAACAATCGGCTCAACACTCTCCACATAGGTTTGTTGATAGGCCTCTATGCCACTTTGTGATGGTGCGAGAATCACATAAACCACATCAATTGGACGAAATGCGGTTAAATCAAGTCGCTGCACGTCTTGAATATAATGAGTCGCATAACAATCTGTTTTTTCACTACGGCTAATTGTGCTAATGTGGTGACCACACTCAAATAAGTGTTTAGCCACACGCTGAGATGTTTTACCATAACCAATAAATAAAATATGCATACATGTCCTTGATCAAATATGAGTTCAGTCCAGCAGTTACAAGGCGTTGGCGCTAGCGCAGCGACCCTATTAGAAAAGCTTCATATTTTTAGCACGGATGATTTATTGTTTCATCTTCCCCGTGACTATGAAGATCGTAGCACGATTATTCCGATGAATCAGTTGGTTGTTGGACGCAGCTATTTGCTTGAAGGTGAGGTCAGATCCGTCGATTTCCCACCGGGAAAGAAAAAATCCCTTGCCGCTTTATTGCAAGATGATTTCGGCAAAGTTACTTTGCGTTTTTATCATATCTATAAAGGCTTAACTGATCGTATCCAAATGGGTGCTCGATTACGCATCTTCGGTGAAGTACGCGTTGGTGCCCGTGGTTTAGAACTGTATCATCCCGAAATCCAAGTCATCCACCAGCATACTGCATTGCCGCAAACTCAGCTCACCGCGATCTACCCAAGTACTGAAGGTCTGACACAACCAAAGTTACGTGAATATGTCCGTCAGGCTTTGAAACATCATAGTGATGATCTGCCTGAACTGCTACCAAGTCAATACAGCAATGGCTATGAACTCAAACAAGCGCTACATTACATTCATGAACCGCCGATTGATGCCAATATGCTGCAACTCAATCAAGGCTCACATCCCGCACAGCAACGCTTAATCTTTGAAGAATTAGTGGCTCACCAGATTAGTTTACTTACTCGTCGTGCTTTTATTCGACAAATCGCCGCACCACGTTTTAGCAGCAGTAAAGTTCTGGCGAAAAAACTCTTAGAAGCACTGCCCTTTCAAATGACCAATGCACAAAAACGCGTTTCCAAAGAAATTTTACAAGATCTAAAACAAGATCAACCAATGTTGCGCTTAGTTCAAGGCGATGTCGGTGCAGGTAAAACCTTGGTCGCTGCAGTGGCGGCCTGTCACGCGCTAGAAGCAGATTGGCAAGTGGCATTGATGGCACCCACTGAAATCTTAGCTGAACAGCATTATTTGAACTTTAAACGCTGGTTCGAGCCATTGGGGATTCAAGTTGCATGGCTATCGGGCAAACAGAA
Organism: Acinetobacter sp. 3657; assembly: GCF_031456775.1. NCBI lineage: Bacteria > Pseudomonadati > Pseudomonadota > Gammaproteobacteria > Moraxellales > Moraxellaceae > Acinetobacter > Acinetobacter sp. 3657. The sequence continues at coordinate 19,047 of NZ_JAVDVH010000003.1, forward strand.
AGGTAAAGCACGTACGCACGCCGAACAACAGATTAAAGAAGGACATTCGCAGCTCATCGTCGGCACACATGCGCTATTCCAAGACAATGTTGAATTTTCCAAACTTGGCTTAGTGATCATTGATGAACAACATCGCTTCGGCGTGGATCAGCGCCTTGCACTTAGAAATAAAGGCGTAGATCAATTTACGCCACATCAGTTGGTCATGACGGCAACCCCTATTCCCCGTACCCTCGCCATGAGTGCTTATGGTGATTTAGATACATCGGTTATTGATGAACTGCCACCAGGACGTACACCGATTCAAACCGTGACGATTCCATTAGATCGTCGTGAACAAGTCCTACAACGAATCGCAACCAACTGCCGCGAAGGTAAACAAGCCTATTGGGTCTGTACCTTAGTTGAGCAATCTGAGACCTTAGATGCTCAAGCCGCAGAAGCCACCTATCAGGAAATCAGAGAACGTTTTCCAGATATCAACATTGGTCTAGTACATGGCAAAATGAAAGCTGATGAGAAGCAATCGGTCATGCAGGCCTTTAAAGACAACCAACTACAACTGCTGATTGCCACTACCGTCATCGAGGTCGGTGTGGACGTTCCCAATGCATCGATTATGGTGATTGAAAATGCAGAACGTTTAGGACTTTCTCAGTTACATCAACTCCGTGGACGAGTTGGACGTGGTGCTACTGCGAGTTTTTGCGCATTATTATACAAAGTACCCTTGTCACAAAATGGTCAGGAACGGCTTTCTATTTTGCGTGAAAGTAACGATGGTTTCGTGATTGCTGAAAAAGACTTAGAAATACGGGGTCCTGGCGAGCTATTAGGTACCAAACAAACTGGTGATATGGGCTTTCGTGTTGCACGATTAGAACGTGATGACCACCTACTAACTCAAGCACACTACGTTGCGGAACAGATTTTAAAAGATTACCCACAACACGCAGCAGGCTTACTCAAACGCTGGTTACCTAAAGCACCGCGTTATGCCTATGTTTAAATCCCTCAGTACACACGCCCAACGACTTTTTGATTATGTGACGCCATGTAGTCTATGTGAGGTCGGCATCAAACAACATTTCGGTGTTTGTCAAAGCTGTTGGCAACAATTGCCGTGGTTAAAACAACAAATCCAACGCAATCACCAACAAGTGTATGTCGCTTGTCATTATGACTACCCGATCAATCGGATTATTCAACAATTCAAATATGAACAAAAATTACAGCATCAAAGATTATTAAATGGTGTGTTGCTACAGCTCAAACTGCCAAAAGTCCACGCCATCGTTCCGATGCCCATTTCAACCGATCGCTTAGTGGAACGAGGTTTCAATCAAACCCTACTGTTAGCCAAAGCGCTCGGTAAAACACTAGACGTTCCTGTTTGGCAACCGATACAGCGCTTGGCACAACATTCGCAAAAAGGATTATCACGCTTAGAAAGACTGGAGGATATTGAACAGCAGTTTGTTGCCAAATCATCCAATACAATTTGCTATAGAACAGTGCTGATCTTAGATGATGTGATGACCACAGGCAGCTCTATCACCGCACTTTCTCAGGCTCTAGAACAACTTGGCTGTCAGAAGATTTATGCCGTATGTCTCGCAGCGGGACAAGTAAAAGACCATCCTAGCTCATTCGATTTTGCTGACACCATGGAATCACCACTTCGCTAGTCAACGGTGCTAACAACGTTGCTTGGTCAGTCAAATCGATCCATTTCATCTCAGCAATTTCGGCTGCAATCTGTGGCTTTTGTTTTAATTGAACCGAATAAACATAACTCACCAAAATATGATCTGGCTCATTGGCAGCCGCTGTTTCAAACTGCCCAACAAATTGTTTAATCTCACATTCACAACCAATTTCTTCTAAAATCTCACGTTGAATCGCAAGCTCGGGGGCTTCATTTTCTTCTAATTTACCGCCGACTTGCATAAATGCCTGTGTATTCTGTTTACGAACCAATAATAATTGATTCTGATCGTTCAAGATAATCGCGGCAGCAACAGTAATTGTTTTCAATGAGACTTCCTCGAACATGAGTTTCAATAGCAGGCTGCTATTCTAGATCTCGAAAATGCAGAAAACAACCCAATAAACATGCATGTTCCGCAACGCTATCTTTTCCCTTATTAAGTGACTTTCTCCCCCTTATCCCAGCACTAAAACTATTTAAGAATAAACCAAATCATGACTACGTGTAGAATGAGCAAAAGAATAGATGAAACTCTCAGTAATAAAATTGTTTTATCCAATTGTCATGCTGCTAAAGTAAGCTACAAAACATGTTTTTTGAGAAAATAACGTTTAGGCAAGTGTTTTTCGTTTCATCCTTGTCTAAAATACACGCTGACTTTCTGTAAAATGCAGAAGGCCTTATATTGACTGCGCGAGGAAAAAAGACATGCTTGAAGCCTTTTATGCCACAGAGCGCGGTAGTCTAGAAGATGCAACAATCAATGGTGGATTTGATCTACACCCAGAGTTGGTTTGGATTGACCTAATTGCGCCCTCCCAAGAAGAACAACAATGGGTTCTCGAGGCCTACGATCGCAATCTACCCACCCTAAAATCACTTGAAGACATTTCCTCATCAGCACGTTTTTATCGTGATGATGAAGGTATTTTACATATCAGTACTTACTTTCTCACCAAGAACAAAAATTTCCAGTCAGATCGAGAACAAGAAGATCTTGAAAATACCCTTGCAGCCACCGTACATACAGTTGCTTTCTTACTTGAGAAAAACCGACTCATCACACTCCGTGGTGAGAAATTAGTCGCATTTCGAGCATTTCGAGCAAGAGCGAGACGTAATGATTATGAGATGGACTATAAAGATCCAGTTTGGATTTTATTAGGCTTATTGGAAGCTAAACTAGATGAACTTTCAGATATCTTAGAAGACACCCACCGTTATCTTGAAGAGTACTCCGCAGAAGTCCTGAATGATCATCACCGTGAACAAATTCTTGATCTTGACGACATGATCACAAACCTCGCGCATCAAGAAGATATGTTGGGAAAAGCACAACTCTGTCTTACAGACTTACGTCGTGTGTTGTCTTTTCTGTCACGTCCACGCGCCTTGGGTAGCCATATATATGATGCAGATATTCGAGAAATGAGTGAGGATGTTCGTTCTTTACTAGAACATAATGCATTTCTGTTCCAAAAGCTTAAATTCTTACTGGATATCACTACAGGTTTTGCAAATACTGAAATGAACGAGACCTTTAAACGTTTCTCAATTTTACCAAGTATGCTTGCGCCACCGATGTTAATTGCCAGTATTTATGGCATGAACACTGATGTTTTGCCTTTTGCGCAAGGAGATACCAGCTTTTGGATTGTGATTACATTGGTTTTAACATTTTTAACTGGACCAACACTTTATTTCCGCTGGAAGAAATGGATTTAGCATGAAAGGCAACTCTCTTTTTTTGAGTATGCCTATACTAGGATCGATTCTATTCCTCCCAACAGCTTTTGCCTGTGCACCGCATTCACCAGATGACGTGTTTATTGCACGTCTTCAAGCTGTTCAGAAGATAGCATCTACAGATTATTACCACTTAACAATAAGTAATTCCCGTTTTATCTTCCAAGGCTTTAGAACATGGATAATGCATTCAAAGCCGAAACAATGGCAGAGTCAGTTCCCACTTAAAAATATAAAAAAGAATGATTTAATCATTGGCTTAGCCTACGCCCCTGATCAAGCTAAACCACACAACTATACTGTGGCTTCTTTAGCACGATTACATTGTCAAAATGATATTCTGTCTATAGGCCAGCCAATTGTACCGTTCCTAGCGTGGAACCGAAAAAATAATAATTGTCATGATGACCACCCCACATCCATCAAATTACTAGATGGTTTTTTAGCATACGATCAATCTTATTATCTCAAAAAATTACACACAAAATACCCAACTTGTCAGGCTCTTTTTTCAGCCTTTCCAAAATCATAAATATAAAAAAAGAGCTTTATTAAAAAGCTCTTTTTCGATTCATACAATATCAAATCAAAATAAGGTCATCTTCTAAATGACAAGCTTGGATGATTTTCAGCATTTTCTCAGGAACATTTTTAAAATGCAGCCCTTTACTTTCAGGGGTTTGACGCAACCATTGCACCAATACAGCGAGAGACAAGGTGCTGCCCTGTTCAAGCTGAGCAAGATCAACAATCAAAGGAAAATGCTGATGTTGTTGAATATGCACTAAGCCCGATTGGTAAACCTGCTCTGCATTTTCAAAATCAATCGTCTTAGGAACGATAAGTTGCTGATCAATATACTGAATCACCCTTCACCTACTTATTTTTTAGTGACTGCTGCATCTGCATCAGGTTTAAAAGTTGCAATCGCTTTATTGATGTCACCACCATTACGCTGAACCGTAGCAGCAAACTGATTACGGAATTGCAAACCTAAGTCGATCCCCGCCACATTCACATTACGGATTTTCCATTGATCGCCTTTATCAATCAATTGGAACGATACTGGAATCTTTTCACCATTGTTTAAAAAGTCCAAAGTCACAACTGGATTTTTGCTGTTGCTGGCTTTATAAGGACGCATGGTATAGCTTTGATTTGTGTATTTAGCAAAGGCACTACCGTAGTTTTCAATAATCACTTCACGGAAGTTTTTCTCAAACTGAGCACGTTGCGCTGCATTGGTATGCTGATTATTGGCATAAGTTCCTAGCACGATACGTGTAAAAGCTTGTGAATCAACAAACGGATCAAGGTTTTGACGAATAATCGTATTAACTAATTGAGGATTATTTTGCAACTTTGCGTGATCTGCTTTTAATCGAGTGACCAAACCATCTGCTACACGTTTAACAAAATCAGGTGGCGTCTCTGTCGGCGCTGCAAATGCTGTAGTTGCAAGCATGGCTGACAATACGCTTGCCGTTAGAGTTTGTTTCAATAATGTGTTCACTTTAAAACTCCTAAATACGATTATTCAGCAAAAGATGGTTCGGCATCTGACGGTGTTGCTGAAGTTTCAGTGCCCGATGCAACTTTGCTCGCACCGCCACCCGTAATAAACTTACTGATTAAATCTTCTAGATCCATTGTACCTTGGGTATTTGAAACCACATCACCACGTTTTAAGTAGTCCACGCCACCACCTGGAATGACTTTCAAATATTTCTCACCCAATAAGCCATTGGTTGCTACCATTATATAAGCATCTTCATCGAGACTAGTAATGGAGGTCATGTTACTGATCAGTTGCTGTTCCATTGCTTTTTGTTTCGTCTCATCTGCTTGTTGATAATCAGAACTGTAGTGCAATTCTTCAAGCGCATTTTGCTGTACGACTTTTAATTGTTCTGTATTAAAACTGGTGAGCTTACCATCCAAAACAAATTTGACCGTTGCAAGGCGCGAGACTGGATCAAGCGTAATGGATTCAACACGACCAATCGTCACACCACTCATGGTGACTTTTGCACGCGTCTTCAAACCATTTACGTTGTCAAACTGAGCCGTCATACTATAACTGTCACGTAGGTTGGTACCTACCAAGCCGCTGACTTTCATCGCAAGAAAAAATAAGGCAATACCGAAGATAATGACAAAAACACCAACGGCCAGCTCACTAATACGTGATTTCATTAAATCCCTCCGAACATGACCGCAGTCAACACGAAATCAAAACCTAATACACAAAGCGAAGAATATACGACTGTTCTGGTCATAGACGTCGCAATACCTTCGGGCGTTGGATCACAGGCATAACCTTGATACACCGCTACCCATGTACAAATTAGAGCGAAAACAATACTTTTAATAATGCCATTTACAACATCGTGCCCAAACTGCACACTACTTTGCATACCACCCCAGAATGAACCTTCATCCACACCGAGGAAATCGACGCCGACCATTTTGCCACCGATAATACCAATCGCAGCAAAAATCACAGTTAACATCGGCAAACTCACAATCCCCGCCCATAAGCGTGGAGATACAATCTGACGCAGTGGATCAACACCAATCATTTCCATGCTGGCGAGTTGCTCACTCTGTTTCATCGAGCCAATTTCAGCCGTCAAAGCCGAGCCTGCGCGTCCTGCAAATAATAACGCAGCAACCACGGGTGCAAGTTCACGCAGCAAAGTTAAAGACACCATCGTGCCTAACATGGACTCACTACCGACATTGACCAGAATCGAGTAACCTTGCAAACCCAAGACCAAACCGATAAATAAACCAGAAACAGCAATGATCAATAAAGACATCACCCCGACACGATGCATCTGATAAATAAAACGTTGAAAACCACCTTTTGATGGCATCGAAAATAAAATTTGCAGGAGCATCAGTGACGCAGCACCAATCCCCTTTATTCGCTCAATAACGAGTCTACCTAACCAGGCAATCGTATTCATGGACGAACCTCGTTATCTAAATATGCTTGGTGAGTAAATTGATATTCGACAGGCCCCTCAACCGAACCTGTTAAAAACTGACGTACAAATGGTGAAGCATGTGTTTTTAATTGTTCAGGTGTACCTTCACCCTGAATTTTGCCTTCTGCAACCACATAAATGTAATCTGCAATCGACAAAGTCTCTGCCACATCATGAGAGACGATAATCGTGGTTAAATCTAATGCTTCTCGTAATGAACGAATCAAACGCGTCAAAATCCCTTTCACGATCGGATCTTGGCCAGCAAAGGGCTCATCATACATAATCAATTCAGGATCAAGTGCAATGGCACGCGCTAAAGCAACACGGCGATTCATCCCGCCTGATAGTTCTGTAGGCATGAGTTGTTCAGCACCGCGTAACCCTACAGACTCTAGCTTTAATGCCACCAACTCTGCAATCAGGTGCTCAGGCAACTTGGTGTGTGCTCGAATCGGAAATGCAACATTTTCATACACAGACATATCTGTAAATAATGCGCCACTTTGAAATAACATTCCCATACGTGCACGTGCAGCGAACAACTCAAGACGTGACATTGATGCAATATTTTTACCATCAAGTAAAACCTTACCTTGATCAGGACTAAGCTGTCCTCCAATCAAACGTAATAAAGTGGTTTTACCTGTACCAGATGGACCCATAATTGCTGTGATTTGACCACGTCGAATTTTTAGGCTGATATCGTCATAAATGACGCGGTCTCCTCGATTAAAGCTCAAGTTTGTAACTTCAATTAAGGCTTCAGCATCGAGAGGAGATTTGTTATTCATAATGGCATTCATTCCTGCACTTTTTATGCACGCATACTATACACCGAAAGATTAAATCGTTGTTTTTATTTTGATAAGGGATGTATCAAGATTATTTAGTTTATGTAGTTATTCTTTGAATCAACTTCGCTGGTCGTTTGGTGAAAATTTGCATTTAAACGATCAGGATTACTTTGATCAAAAACTGCATAGGCAAAAAATAAACCATTACACAGCATCATAATGACAAAAAGACACGGCAGTCCTTCATTACAGGTAAAAGCCCATATTTGATTTAAAAAGCTGTTGTTTTGTTTCATCCTATTCATTTCTTATTCAAAGTTTGAACTAGTGCACATTTTTATTATTTTACATGACTATGCATAAATAAAAAAGCCAGTTTTTCAACTGGCTTCTTTTTTATCAATTAATAATCGTTTTTCCGACGACGGTCACCACCGAAGCCACCTTCACGCGGTGCTGCTGGGCGATCACCAAAATCACGTTTCGGACGATCTTCACCACCGAAAGTACGTTTTGGACGATCTTCGCCACCGAAAGTACGCTTAGGACGGTCTTCACCACCGAAAGTACGTTTTGGACGATCATCACCACCAAAAGTACGTTTTGGACGATCATCACCACCAAAGCTACGTTTAGGACGGTCACCAAAACCACCTTCACGTGGAGCTGCTGGACGATCACCAAAATCACGCTTAGGACGGTCACCAAAACCACCCTCACGTGGAGCTGCTGGGCGATCACCAAAATCACGCTTAGGACGGTCACCAAAACCACCCTCACGACGTGGTTTATAGTCTACACGGTTACCACGGTTATCATCATTTGAGTCAAAACGCGGTTTATCATTGAAACCACCTTCACGGCGTGGTGGACGATCACCAAAATCACGCTTAGGACGATCATCTACAGCACCTTCACGGCGTGGACGATCTGAATTAAAGTCGCGGCGTGGACGATCTTCGCCACCGAAGCTACGTTGTGGACGATCACCAAACCCACCTTCACGGCGTGGTGGACGATCACCAAAATCACGCTTAGGACGATCATCACCATAAGATGGACGATCACCACGTGGTTTATCATCAAAGCTACGACGTGGACGGTCATCACCACCTTCACGACGTTTGAAGTTGCTTTCGCCTTCAAAACGACGACCGCCGCCACCATTGCCGCTACGACCACGACCAGCACCGCCACCGCCATTACCACTGCGACCGCGACCACCACCATCACGACCTGAACGAGCAGGAGGTGGAGATGGCTCTAAACCTTCGATTTCAGAAACACTTAAACGTGCATCTAAATAATCTTCTAAAGCACGGATTTTACCGCGCTCACGGTAAGTCGCTAAAGTAATTGCTTGACCTGAACGACCTGCACGACCTGTACGACCGATACGGTGCACATAGTCTTCATTTTTCATTGGTAAACCGAAGTTAATCACGTGAGAAATGGTTGGTACGTCTAAACCACGCGCTGCAACATCAGTTGCAACTAAGATTTTTGCACGACCTTCACGGATACTACGTAAACGACGGTTACGAACTGTTTGTGGCATTGCACCGTGCAACGCAACTACAGAATGACCCGCTTCAGCTAACTCTTCAGCAAGCATATCGGTATCTTCTTGCGTGCTTGCAAATACAACTGCTTGATCTACTGATTCATCAGACAACCAATGCGTAAGTAATTTTTTCTTGTGCTCGAAACCATCAGTCCAATGCAATGTTTGAGTAACATCAGTATTGGTACTGTGACCAGTTTCGATTGCGATACGTACAGGGTTATTCATCATACGTTCAGCAAGACGAATAATACGATCTGCAAATGTCGCAGAGAACATTAATGTTTGTTTACGATTTGCAGCTAATTCACCAATTGCTTCTAGATCTTCAGAGAAACCTAGATCAAGCATACGGTCTGCTTCATCAACGATTAATGATTCAACTTTATCTAATTTAATTTGACGACGGTTAACAAGATCAAGCAAACGACCAGGCGTTGCAACGACAACTTGCGCACCTTTAAGCTGTTGAATTTGTTTACCAAAAGGCATACCGCCCATAATCGCAGCAATACGAACACCTTTCATGTGACGTACCAATGCAATCGCATCTTGACTTACTTGTTGTGCCAACTCACGAGTAGGAGAAATAACTAAAATCGTAGGTTGAGTCACTGCTTTCATACGGTCTTTAAAAGAAGCAAATGCTTCTTCGCCCGCTAAAGAGTTAAGTGTAGGCAATAAAAATGCTGCAGTTTTACCAGAACCTGTCTGGCTAGAAACCAATAAGTCTTTTCCTTCTAATGCAGCAGGAATTGCTTGTTCTTGTACAGGAGTTGGGGTAGTAAAACCTAAACCTTCAAGCGCTTGTTGTAAGGTTTCATGTAATGAAAATTCGGCAAAAGTTTTGCTCATAGAGAGTTTCACCCTTGTGGGTGCTCCATTTTAATAAATACAAAAAATAGACATCGGCAACAGGCGGCAAAGCGACTCAAGCTGAAAATAAATGAGATTCAGCGGCGATCCGAATAACGACGATGTGGACTAAACGCACGCTTGATTACTGCTTCAACCTGAAGAATCGCTAAGCGATTTGGGCGCAAGATGTGGTCCTCTCTATGGACAGCGAGCGCAAAATATGAATAGAACAGAATGTTCAGGTAATGAACTGGAATTTCAGTGCGTGGGCGGAGTATAGCAGAAAGTTTAAGAATGTCACGCTTTTTAATTGTTTTCCCTATTAAGTTGTCTTTATTTATCGCCTAACAAGCTATTTTTCAATAAAAATAAGCCATTTATCAGTTATTTAATTAATATACCTTATATACTTTATTTATCAATAAATACTTAGCATCGTGTTTCCAACACCACTTTAACTTTTTGAGCGACCCGTTCAGGCTTCTCGTCTGTCAAAACAATTCGACAACCCAGCTTAGAATATAGCTCAAAGCGCGCTCTAATTTTTAGTTCTTCTTTTTCAATAACAGGATTTAAATATGTTCGGTTCATCTGCCTAGTTAAAACCTCTTTCACACACGTCTCCAAATCCAATGAAGGCAACAATAGAAAAGTAAAAATATGGTTTTCTATTTCATCTTTTACTTTTATATAGTTTCGATCAATATCGCTTGGATAAGCCATAAACCCCGATGAGCACACAATGATCGTTATTCTATTCACATGATATTTTGCTCGGAGCGCTAAAAATAATTGAAAATTACGCACCGCATATTTCTTATAACCATGTTCCACAATGAATTTAGCAATGTCCCCTTCAATTTTCATAAAATACTCATCTAAATCATAACAATCAAATCCCGACTGAAATGCGAGTAATTTTGCTGTTGTCGTCTTGCCAACTCCACCGGGACCAATAAAATAGATCAGCAATTTATTTAACCTTATTTTCCAATCTCGCATAAAAAAGCCCTCAAAGTTTGAGGGCTTTCCAGAAATTCGAATTATTTTGCAGCAACACCCCAAGCAGGAACAACTGCTTGCATCAATGGTTTTAACATTTTCAATGAACAAGCAATCACTTGGCCATTTTCAAATGAGTCATTACCACCACGAGCATCAACCATCGCACCGCCCGCTTCTTTCACAATCAACTCACCCGCAGCAATATCCCACGGTTTCAAGCCTAGCTCAAAGAAACCATCAAAACGACCCGCTGCAACATAAGCTAAATCTAAAGCAGCAGAACCTGCACGACGAATTTGTGCACCCGCTTTAGTCACAGCCAATAATGAAGCAAAATGCTGTTCGGCATACGAAATGATTTCTCCATCACGTTGTGCACGGAATGGATGACCAACAGCAAGCGAGGTATTTTCTAAAGTTTCACTTGTATTCACACGGATACGACGTTGATTCATGACCGCGCCGCGACCGCGACTTGCAGAGAACAATTCATCACGTACTGGATCGTAGATCACACCGTGTTGCGTTACACCTTTGTGTTGTACAGCGATAGAAATACAGAAATGCGGGAAACCATTAATGAAGTTTTGTGTGCCATCTAAAGGATCAATAACCCAACACCAATCAGCGTCGTGCCCTTTACCTTCTTGAAATCCAAACTCTTCACCATGAAAACTATGGTTTTTATAACTTTTACGGAGAGTATCGATAGTAAGTTGTTCCAAGTAACGGTCAACACGCGTCACTGGACCATCAATGCCTTTATCTTCAACTTGTAAATCGAGTTTATGACGATTTTGATGTGCCTTTAAAAGCTCTTGACCAACTGTTTGAGCCGCACGCGCAGCCATAACCACCATAGGTTCCATTGAACACCCACTACAAATTTCGAAGATTTTGACAAAGAATAATGCATAAAAGCGCCCGCATTCTATCAAATCTGAGCACTTTTAGGGAAAAAATGTTGCTAAAAATTTAGTGGGCAATTGCCATTATCAAATGCACTTGCATTTACTTGGTTTTATTGATTAAAACCAAGCTTTTTCAATTGAAGTCAAAATACCTTGACTATCTAAGCCACAGTCTTGCAACATTTGTTGATGTGATGCTTGAAGTAAGAATGTATCTGGCAGACCCAAATTCAAAATTGGTTTAACAATTTTAGCCTGTGCCAAAAATTCATTTACTGCACTACCCGCACCTGCCATCACAGCATGCTCCTCAACCGTGACAAAAAGCTGTGTGTTATCAGCTAAATCACGAATGATTTGTTCATCAAGCGGTTTAACAAAACGCATATTGATGACACGGATACCGATTGGATGTTTATTTGCAAATAACTCTGCGGCTTGGACTGATGCTGTTACTCGACTACCAAAAGCCAAAATACTGATCTGTTGTGCTGCATCTACATTAAATTCAGCTACGATCTCGGCTTTACCAATCTCTAAAGCAGTCATTTTCTCTTGAATATCGACACCCACACCTGCACCACGTGGATAACGAACCGCAGTCGGTCCATTGTACAGGTAGGCGGTATGTAGCATTTGTCGACATTCATTTTCATCTTTTGGTGCCATGATTACCATATTTGGGACAGTGCGCATAAAGGCATAATCGTATGCGCCAGCATGCGTTGGACCATCTTCACCGACTAAACCTGCACGATCAATACCAAAAGTCACATCTAAATTTTGTAAAGCAACATCATGGATCAATTGATCATAACCACGTTGCAAAAAGGTTGAATAAATTGCAACGACTGGTTTTAAACCTTCACACGCCATACCTGCTGCTAATGTCACTGCATGTTGTTCTGCAATTGCAACATCAAAAAAACGTTCAGGATATTGCTGGGCAAACTTCACCATGCCCGATCCTTCACACATTGCTGGAGTAATCGCCAATAAACGCTCATCTTGCGCTGCTTCATCGCACAACCACTGCCCAAATACATCTGAATATTTAGGAGGTGATTTTTTTATTGGTGCAGATGCTGCTGGTGCAATTTTAGTAATCGCGTGATAGGTAATTGGATCGGCTTCTGCAGGTGCAAAACCTTTGCCTTTTTTAGTATAAACGTGAACTAAACGCGGACCTTTTCGTTTTTTTAATGCATGGAACACTTGCGCGAGTTGCTCGACATCATGACCATCAAATGGGCCAAAATAGTCAAAACCAATCGCTTTAAATAAATTATCTGCTGCATCAGTTGCGGATTGATGTAAGCGTGAGTTATAGGTCCATTTCGGATGTGGCTGAATATAGGCTTCACCCAACTCATTCACATTGACGAACTGACCTGACTCCCAAATCGCGGCTAGGTGTTTGGCAAAACCACCTGTGCTGCATGAAATCGACATATCATTGTCATTGAGGACCACAATCAAATCTGCATCATGAGCAACTGCATCGTTCATGGCTTCAAATGCCATACCCGCTGTCATGGCGCCATCACCCACAATCGCCACCACATCACATGGATCTTTTTGGTATCGACGAGCGAGTGCCATTCCCAAGCCAGCAGAAATTGCCGTCGATGAATGTCCTACGCCAAAGGTATCAAATTCAGACTCTTCTCGCGCTGGAAAAGCAGCTAAGCCATTTTTACTGCGAATTGTTGTGATTTGCACACGGCGACCAGTTAAAACTTTATGCGGATAAGCTTGATGCCCCACATCCCAAACCAAACGGTCTCTTGGTGTATTAAAGCAATAATGTAAGGCAACAGTAAGTTCAATGACGCCTAGATTTGCGCCGAAGTGACCACCACTCTGTCCTGCTGCATACAAAATATATTGACGTAACTCATCCGCCACTTGTGCGAGTTGGCTTTGCGCGAGCTGTCGTAACTGTTGTGGATGATCAATTTCATCTAACAGTACCGTCACAGGACGTTGAGTTGGAATTTCGGTATACAACATAATGTGGCAAAGCCTTTTTAAGCCTGGCAAATCCGAAGCTGGGTTAAATGGGGGCAATCATACAATTAAATAGGATCTACCTTCAATCAGCCACGTGTGCGAATGATGCAGTGCTGAACACTCTTATGCCAATCTAAAAGACTGACTCGCAGATTATCCTGAATTATGTCACTGTTTATCAACCATTATTGTGTGCTTTCTATGAAAAAGAAAAACTTATGTGAAAAATCAGAAATTCCGATTCACGCAATCTTCACACATTAAGCTATACTTTGATTGTTTTTATGATACGAGTGAGCTCTCTGTGCCAATTGAATTTATTGCAACATCAAAGCTACCAACTGCTTTTGGTGACTTCAATATTTCTGTGTTTCAAGACCCTGAAACGGGCGAAGAACATGTGGCGCTTTCGAAAGGTTTAGATACGACTCCAACACAACCAGTGCTAGTCCGTATCCATTCAGAATGCTTAACAGGTGATGCTTTCGCGTCGCTCAAATGTGATTGTGGCCCACAATTACAAGCCACACAACAGTTGATTAATGAGACAGGACAAGGCGTGATTTTATATCTACGCCAAGAAGGTCGCGGGATTGGTTTAACCAATAAAATCCGTGCCTATGCCTTACAAGATCAAGGTCACGATACCGTTGATGCAAATTTATTATTAAACCTGCCTGCCGATGCACGCCGTTATGATATGTGCAGCATCATGCTGGATCATCTTCAAGTCAAAGAAGTGAAATTGATCACCAATAATCCTTTAAAATTAAAAGCATTGACTGATCTTGGTGTTAAAGTGATTGAGCGTGTTCCGCTGACGGTTGGACACAATCCATTCAACGAACAATATTTAAAAACCAAACGTGAACGTATGGATCATCTTTATCAAAAGGATGATTTTTAAATCATCTTATTATAAAAAATAAAAATCCCTTACTTTTATTATGGATTTATGTTTTGATGTTACTAATTCCTAGATCACCTCAAGAGGATCATCATGCAGCATCCAACTTCAGCTGATATTCAACGTGTACGCGAGTTTTTACTCGATCTACAAGCACGAATTTGTGCAGGACTAGAGCAACAGGAACGTGCAGGCGGCGGAACCGCTGAGTTTATCATTGATGATTGGCAACGAACCGAAGGTGGCGGTGGTCGCTCACGGGTTTTGCAAAATGGTGAAGTGATTGAAAAAGGTGGTGTGATGTTCTCCCACATCAATATCAGTAAACTCCCCGCCTCAGCAACTGAACGCCATCCACAAATCGCAGGTGCAAAGGCTCAGGCTTTAGGTGTGTCACTGGTCATTCACCCGAAAAATCCAAATATCCCAACCTCACACGCCAACGTACGCTTATTTGTGGCTGAGCCTGAAGGGCAAGATCCTGTTTGGTGGTTTGGTGGTGGCTTTGACCTCACGCCGTTCTATCCAGATGATCAAGACATTCAAAACTGGCATCAAACGGCGTATGAGCTATGTCAGCCATTTGGGGATGAGGTTTATGCCGAACACAAGCAATGGTGTGATGATTATTTCTACTTAAAACATCGTGATGAACAGCGTGGTGTAGGTGGTCTGTTCTTTGATGATCTCAACCAATGGGATTTCGAAACTTGTTTTAAATATATGCAAGCCGTAGGTAATGGTTATTTAGAAGCGATCCTACCGATTTTTGAAAAGCATCGTGAACAACCATATACCGAAGCGCAACGTGAATTCCAACTGTATCGCCGTGGTCGTTATGTTGAATATAATTTAGTTTATGACCGTGGCACTTTATTCGGCCTACAAACAGGTGGACGGATTGAATCCATCTTAGTCAGTTTACCGAATCTTGCAGGTTGGTCTTATCGCCCTGAGTGGGATGCAGATTCGATCGAAAAACGCCTCACTGATTATTATTTAAAACCGAGAGATTGGTTGGGATTGCAAAAGTAATAAAGTTCATTTATCCCTAGCTTGTTGAGCTAGGGATTTTCATCTTATGATGTAGACATGCTCACACATAAAAATGTACAATAATAATGTACAATAAAAAAAGGGTAATAAAATGTCACATATCTCGTTTACTCAAGCCCGGGCTAACCTTGCCAAGTTAATTCAACAAAGCCAACAAGGCGAAAAAGCGTTTATTGCCCAACATGGTCATACTTCTGCTGTCCTCTTATCTTATTCGGATTATCAAAAATTACATGGTACACCTCAAGACTTGATGCAGGCTTGGGAAGCTTGGCATCAACAGTATCGTCAAGGATTAAATAATGAAATAACAGAGTTTCAACCCGAACGTGAAAATAGTTTTGGGCGTGAATTTTCATGGTAAATCAAATCAGTTATTTACTGGACACCAATACGATCTCTGAGCTAGCAAAACCACAACCCAATTCAGAGGTTTTACGACAGTTTTATGCTTCTCAGCATGAAATTGCGATTCCAAGCATTGTTTGGCATGAATTACGTTTTGGTTGGTTAAAAATGGCAGATGGGCAACGTAAGCAACTGATTGCTGCCTTCTTACATGATGTCGTGAGTTTAATTCCAATTTTGGATTACGATGCACAAGCAGCAAAAATCCATGCTGAGATTAGAATTCAAACCCAAAAAGTGGGTGCAAATATCCCCTTTGTCAATGGACAAATTGCTGCTATTGCAATGGCCCAAGGCTTGATTTTAGTCAGCCGAAATACGAAGGATTTTCAAGCCATAGATGGCTTAAGGCTCATCAACTGGTTTGCAGAAACCCCTTAACCCTTTAGATCATCCTTTTGATATTGGCGAATCACTCATGACCAAACAATTTGCTGTAATTGGAAATCCAATTGAACAATCTCGCTCACCTGAACTACATCATGCTTTTGCAGCAAAAACTGGCGTTGATTTAAACTATAAAAAAATTCTTGCGCCTTTAGATGGTTTTGAAACGACGACTAAGACATTCTTTACTCAAGGTGGCATCGGCATGAATGTCACCGTTCCTTTTAAAGAACAGGCATTTGCATTGTGTGACCAACTCACAGAACGTGCCAAGATTGCAAAAGCAGTAAATACAATATGGATGCAGGATGGCAAACTCTACGGCGACAATACCGATGGTCAAGGGCTCGTTGCTGCGATCCAAGCACTTGGTTGGAATCTTAAAAATAGCCGTATCTTAATCTTGGGTGCTGGTGGTGCAACGCGCGGCGTGACCTACCCATTGGTACAGGCAGGCGCAAAAAAAATTGTTATTGCGAATCGTACCCTAGCCCGTGCTGAACAACTGGTCAATGATTTAAAAGATGCAGTACCACAAGCTGAACTTACAGCAATTAGCCTAGAACAACTCGCTGGTGAGTTTGATTTTGTGATTAATGCAACTTCGGCAAGTTTAACAGGTGAGACCTTACAACTACCTGAAAGCCTTGTGTTCCATCATGCTTATGAAATGGCCTATGGCAAGCCCTCTAGCTTTCTCGATCAAGCCCAAGCACGTCAAGTTCCATCCACTGATGGGTTTGGTATGCTAGTTGGACAAGCAATCGAAGCCTTTTATATTTGGAACGCAGTTAAACCTGAACTAAAAGATTTCTTATAAATCCATCTCCAAAAAAGAACCTGCATCATGCAGGTTCTTTTTTGTGCTTTGAATTATTTAACCGTTAACATCTTTTGATAAACATCTTTAAAGATTTCATAATCAATAAACTCATCATGATCAACCTTTAAGTTTTGAATCGTATTCAAGGTCAACTTGTTTTGGCGTGCTGCCACATACACTTGCCCTAAAATATTTGCAGTCTGCTCAAGTAAGATTTTTTCCTCACTTGAAGCACCATTCTCACGTTCAAATTGAATTTGATATTGTTTAGAAAATAGCTGTTGTGGCTGCTTATATTGTGCTTGTAGTTTCTTCCATGCTTGGCGATCTTTATCTCCACGCATCGCATCACTGACAATACGATCTACCGATTCGCCCAACGGATAATTGAACTGCTCATCGTCTTCTAGATGATGTTTCTTTTGTAACGCTTCTATCGTTGTAAGTGCCGCACCTTGAGGGTTGTATACCTCTTCACTTGAATACCAATAGGCATACACACTGGCTATTTCTTGCAACTCTTTGGTTGAATAACGCTGTACAACCTGTGGTGTGCTTTCCGTTAATTTGGCTATAAATACAGCTTTGTAGGTTTGTTCATATGATCGGGTTGCATCATAACGTTGTGCAGCAATCACTTTAAGCTGATCATCCAATGACAATGTATATGGCTGTGCAGCGCGCTCTACAATCCCTGCCTGACCCATTTTTTCAGTGAATCGGTCAATTGATTGCTCAAACATCGATCCCTTACTCACTTCCGACCATGTTTTGGCACGTTTTAATTGCGCTCGATCAATCGGTGTTGCTTTTCCATAATTCAAAACTTGCATATCCGCTTTAAGGTTCACACGAGATCGCAATTCTGGAGAAGTATAATTTAGATCATAGTCATAGTTAATCGCACGCCCTTTTTCATCTAAACTAATATCAATAAGGAATGGATTACGTTTATCTACAGGCAATGCTTGATTAATCTCAGTCTGATGCTTGATCCAGAGTGCTTTGAAGGCATGATCATCAATAAACTGAGCTTGGTTATAAACAGAGAATAACTCTTCCAAAGCGCTTAATTTCGCAATATAAGAAATTAGACCTGACGCATTTGATTGCGTTGGATTGAATACATCAACACCATGCATACTTTGGCAATATTGTGCATCGCCATAGGTGATTTTTGGATTTGATGATAAAGAATCACACTGCTCACGACTTAAACCACTTTCATAAGCAGCTTTTACATCAGACTCAGAACCATAGCCGCTTTCCGCTGCCGCCATTACGGCTTCGAGATTTTCTTCAGCAGTCGCATCACTGGTGTCATATTTATTTTCCCATGCAGCGGCTTGTGTTGCTTCCGCCGCTGCCATTGCTTCCAAAGCGGCAGCAGATGCATCCTCAGAAGCAGAGTCATAGGCATCAGCTTCATCCTCAACACCAAAATGTTGATTCACCAATTGATAAAGCTGCTGACTCACCACACTCGCATCATCAGATGCAGTTTTAGTATTTTTTGTTGAAGATGCTTTTTTAGACTTACTTTGAGCATCGACTTCATCTGCGATCAGTTTTTCTAAGCTCTGTTCATTCATATTTAAAATGCTTTGCATTAAATATTTTTCATTCACTTTGCTATATAAACTCGATTGCAAGAATGCTTCTTCAATCGTTGTTTTTAAGCGAATTTTCTCAACGACACCTGCCGCACGTTCTGCTGATGACACTGGCAAAGCCTGTATATTTTGCTGATCCGCCAAACGATAAAACACGCCACTTGATGCTTTGAGGTATTCCACAAACTTCTTGTAATCGACTTGCTTGATCAAACCTTGATACTTCGAGAAATCGAAATATGCCAAATTACTCTGATTTTCTTTATTGACCAAATACGGCATAAATCCAAAATAATTGACGTAAAACTTATGGTCGTTAAGATCGAGTACCATCGGTACTTTCGCCTGCACCAACAAAGTAGGTTTTTCATAACGCGCGGTTAGATTAAATGAACCCATTTTTTGACGATAATGCACTGAACCATCATATTCAAATTGCATATCATTCAAAATCATTGCCATGGACTGAATGACTTTATCCACTTTGGTTTGACCATATGAACTCTTGTCTTGTGCCAGTGCATCATACAAGGCTTGTTTCTGCTTGCTATTTAAATTGACTTTTTGATCTCTTAAATATTGCTCAACTTTTTGTTTTAATGCTGCATCTAATGGCGCTTGTGGACGAGTAGCAGCCTTATTTTGATCTAACTCAACATGAACATTAATTTTTCCGCGATAATCATAACTTGGGTATTCATACATCGCATTAATACTATTGATGGCCTTTTGCTCTAAACCAGCCGTACCAGTATTGGTTTTAATGACATGTTGTGAACATGCTGAAAGACTCAGCCCCAACAAACATAAAGTTAAATATTTTAAACGCATAGTTTTACCAACCACCTTTATATCATTATACTTTCAACTAAAAATTGACCCATTTTCATCATAAACATACGTCTAAAACTCAAATAAAAAAGGGACTTCCACCTTAATCACTGTTGTTCAAAATTCGCTTTTCTGACATTTTTTTCTAGTGGGCTTATCAATGTATTTGTGTCACTATTGTGAATAATCTAGAGTATCGAAACAGATAATCCAAAATGATTCAAATACAGGATTAAGATTATGCCAGCTTATAAAGCCCCACTCCGTGATGTTCGTTTCTTAATGAACGAAATGTTAGATTATCCAGCACATTACCAAACTTTAGCAAGTGGTCAAAATGCTGATGCTGAAACTGTTGATATGATTCTTGAAGGTGCGGCAGATTATTGCGAAAACGTACTTTCTCCACTCAATCAATCAGGCGATGAAGAAGGCTGTACGTTCAACAATGGTGAAGTCACAACCCCTAAAGGCTTCAAAGAAGCATATGACCAATTCGTCATGGGTGGTTGGCAAGGTCTTTCGTATCCTGAAGAGTTTGGTGGTCAAGGCTTACCAATGTCTTTGAATCTAATCAAATCTGAAATGATGGGAACGGCAAACTGGTCATTCACCATGTACCCAGGTTTGAGTACTGGTTGTATGAACACCATCATGCAATTTGGTACAGATGAGCAAAAAAACACCTACATGCCTAAACTGGTTGAAGGGACTTGGTCTGGTACGATGTGCTTGACTGAACCTCAATGTGGTACCGACTTGGGTCAGGTGAAAACCAAAGCAGAACCTCAAGCAGATGGTACTTACCAGCTTTCTGGTACGAAGATCTTCATCTCTGCAGGTGAGCACGATTTAACAGAAAACATTATCCACATCGTCCTTGCACGTCTTCCAGATGCACCTGCAGGTACACGTGGTATTTCATTATTCATCGTACCTAAATTCATCCCAACTGCGGATGGTGGCGTAGGTGAACGCAATACTGTTTCTTGTGGTTCAATCGAACACAAAATGGGGATTAAAGCCTCTGCGACAGCAGTATTGAACTTTGATAATGCAACAGGTTACTTGATCGGTGAAGTGAATAAAGGTTTACATGCAATGTTTACCTTCATGAACACTGCACGTATTGGTACTGCGGTTCAAGGTGTTGCTCACGCTGAACTGTCTTTCCAAGGTGCTTTACCTTATGCAAAAGATCGTATGTCAATGCGCGCGCTTTCAGGTAAAAAAGAACCTGACCGTGTAGCTGATGCGATTATTCACCATGCTGATGTACGTCGCTTGCTATTAACGCAAAAAGCAATTGCGGAAGGTGGTCGTTCAATGATCTACCACGCAGCTAAACTTGCTGACAAAATGACAGATGCTATCGCAAATGGCGATCAAGCGGCTTATGAAGCACATGATGACAAACTTGGTTTCTATACTCCGATTCTAAAAGGCTTCTTGACTGAGCTCGGTTTAGAATCCGCAAATAATGGTATGCAAGTGTTTGGTGGTCATGGCTATATCCGTGAATGGGGTATGGAGCAGATCGCACGTGATGCACGTATCTCAACCTTGTACGAAGGTACAACAGGTATTCAAGCACTTGATTTACTTGGTCGTAAAGTACTTTTAAGCTCGAAAGGTAAAGTTGTTCGTGACTATACTGCTGAAATCTTAAAGTTCTGCGCAACACATGCACGTAACAAGTACTTACGTCGTTTTGCTTGGGATTTGACTAAGCTTTGCGCACAGTGGAATACATTGACTGTTCGTATCATGCTTGCTGCACGTAAGGACCGTGACATCGTTTCTTCAGCTTCTGCTGACTTCTTGATGTTCTCTGGTTACGTGATGATGGCTTACTTCTGGGCGCAACAGGCTGTGGTTGCTTCTGAGAAATTAGAAGCAGGTAACGGTATCGAAACACCTGAATTCTATAAAGCAAAAATCAAAGTTGCTGATTTCTATTTTGACCGCTTGTTGCCACGTGCTCAAGGTCATGCAGAATCAATGGTATCGACTTCACGCACCTTGACTTCACTTGCACCAGAACACTTCAGCTTCGATTACTAATCGGATCTGTAAAAAAGAGCGCAATTTGCGCTCTTTTTTATCCACTTTAATCTATTTTTTTAAAGACATAGGCTTTTTGAGGGAATGGATATTCTTTAAAGAACTTCCGATTTTCGCCATTATTCCCATTCCAAAGTTTATCTAAATTTAATACCAAATCTTGATTTTGGTTAATTTCATAATACAAGCTAATGTTGGCAGCATCACAACGAACCATAATTTCACTCAGTTCTTCATGCGCATACCATTGTACATGTTTACAGGTTTGCTCGATCTTGGCAACGTTCTGAGAAGAATCTGCACCTAAGCGACCAAAACTGGTATTGATCCAATAAACCGAACCGTCTTCCAATAGATTCAGAATATATTCCGCTTCTTTCTCTTGATTCACGCAACCCGCAAAAGCATCGGTACATGGAATACGAGCATGATAACGCCCCACATAGGTCAGACTGGTTTCAGAAGGCTCTGTTAAGTTACGCTTCCCCATACCTGAGTACGGTAAAGTTGCTTGTCCAGCAACTTTAGTTAATGGCACACCATCATCGGTAAATGAAGACGGCTCATCTGGTACAACTCTTACCTCATCACTTGATTGCATCTGAATTTGTTTAGCGGATTCTGAATAATCACGATCACACGCAGTCAGACCGAAACTCAATACACATCCAACACTCACATACTGTAGTAACAACCACCTGAACTGCATATCCACAAATCTCTAACATCAACATCATTATCGACGAATCCAACAGGACTGCGCTCAATAGATCTAAAGAACATAGAATATATTCATTCTCTATGCTCAGATCAGGGACGCTTACCGACTGAAAGAACGACAATAAAACTGAATCATACGGTGACAAAGCAGTCTGCTTTAAGTCGGTGCATTTTAGGCGATACTGTTGGTTTTTCCAGCAGGATTTTACACAACGTAACTAATCTCTTATCTATTTAAACTTTAAAAAATGTATACCGCCCCTATTTCTTAATAAACAGCAATCAACAGATTGAATATCTCTTTTATGCTGTCATTTCATTACGTTAAGGAGAAGAATTCGATGACCAATACTGGTTTATATCGCTCAAACCAAAAAAGCATGATCGCAGGTGTAATGGGCGGTATTGCTGAACGTTTTGGTTGGAACGCAAATTTATTACGCTTGATCTTTGTTGTGATCTCAATCCTCAGTGCCGCTTTTCCCGGTATTTTAGTGTATTTGATTTTATGGTTGGTCATTCCCAAGAGACAAACAGCATCTATAGAGCATGTACAACATTATCAGCAGCCTGTAAAAACAATTTATGATGATCAGAGTATGAAACGTTAATTCACTTTGCCACTTTTGGTCGCTACGGTTGGATACACCCCAAATACAACCGTAGCTTTTTTTTATTGAAATTAAGGTAATGGTCGACCTAACTGTTGTTGCAAAGCAGCAATCATATCAGCACGACTGATCATTCCGATCAAACGTTGATTCTCAACCACTGGGATATAATTAAAAGACTTCTCCACAAAATAAGGTATGAGGTCTTGAATCGGTTGTAGTGGTTCAACGGTCACTACTCTACGACTCATAATTTGCCGAACATAGTGCTGCCAAGAATTCCTTGGATCAGTCGCACTTTTAAACCACTCAACCACTTCATATAAAGCCAGTGTTCCGACAAGTCTTTCCTCATGATTAACCACAGGCAAGCTCATTATATTGACCGCTTTGAACTTATCTAATGCCTGATGAATATCATCATCCTCATGCAGCGTGATCACATCCCGACTCATAATATCTTGGCAAACGAAGCTATTTTGCAAACGCCCATGTGCTCGTTGTTGCGCATCTAAAATGATTTTTTCTAAGTCGTATTGACTAATATCGAGTAATTCGGTGTGGTGCTCTAAAGCATATTCAATATCTTTGGGCTGAATTGACACTTTCTGCGTCGGTGTGGGGTCTTTGCTGCGTGCATTGACATGTGCTGTTATTGGATAATGTCGCCCAATTAAACGATTAAAAAACACTGCAAACAACAACAGTAAAATTGAATTTAATAAGACAGGATAAAGCACAAAGTAGAAGCCAAGACGATGAATCGCATCGCCTCCCAAAACAGCCGTGATCGCCACCGCCCCACTTGGCGGATGCAAAGAATCTGTCGTCATCATCACAAAAATCGCCAGACCCACTGCCACGCTAAATGCCGTGGTTAAATCTGGCAACCATTGCACACAAACAACGCCGATCACCCCAGACAACGTATTGCCGATAATTACATTCCAAGGTTGCGCCAAAGGACTGTTTGGTAGAGCAAAAAGTAGTACCGAGGATGCACCCATCGGTGCGATATACCATGCATTCATCCCACCCAGTACATACCAACTCAGTAATGACGACACGGCCAAACCACATAATGCGCCAAAGCCTGAAAGCAAACGCTCTTTCAGCGGAAGGATTTTATAATTAGGTTTAAGAAAATTTAGCCAATCAGATTGAGTAAAGCTCACAATGCACCTTGCTGGAATCATGTCGAGTTTGATGGGTTGCGGCAGTATACACTTAAGCTTTTATAAGATACATTTTGGTTACATGTTAAAACATCAGACAGTGTACTTCTCTAAAATCGACAGCGTCCTCCTAAAAATAAATCTCTTCGAATTAGACCAAAGCCTAATGTACTTAGACCCAAAAACTTATTATGTAAAGTTGAGAAAAATTCCTATTTATAATAAAAATAAATATCACATAGATTTTTATCAAAAAACTAAATACCACTTACAGCTCAAATACCATAAAATTCAAACGTTCAAAAACTGGGCAGGAATGCACTCCAGACTTTGTCTACCTACTTTCAGCCTTACTTGGATGTATACATGGGCAATGAGTACACGGATTTAAAAAAAATTTACATGGATGATAGAAGTTAGCATTTACTATTGATTCGCTAAAAATATGGTTACTCTGTCACGTGAAATTGAGTGATAGATAACAGCACAAATAAGGATATTGTATGAATGTTCCTCACCTAGAAACACCAACCAATGCGATGCCGAAAGGCGTATTGCGCGGTTGGATTATCATTGCAATTGCAGCCTTGCTGTCATTCGGTCTATATGAAATTCTCCCCTATGATCAAAATGCCAACAAAGGCCTAAGTTTATTATTCTTTATTGGCACTTTATGGCTGACTGAAGCGATCCACATCACCATTACCGCACTCTTGGTTCCAGTTCTCGCTGTATTGATCGGTATGCCAATGATTGATACCAATGATGAAGTCAGTCCGCTTACGACCATCAAAGCTCTTAGTACTTTCGCTGACCCCATTATTTTCCTATTCTTTGGTGGTTTTGCTCTAGCTGCGGCATTACATGTGCAAAAGCTGGATCGAAAGATCGCCATGTGGGTGATTGCCTTGTCTCGAGGACATTTGGGGCTAGCGGTACTAGCAATCTGTATCGTCACTGCATTTTTATCGATGTGGATCTCCAATACCGCAACGGCGGCGATGATGCTGCCACTTGCATTGGGATTACTTTCTCACTTTGATGCGGCCAAAGAACGCAAAACCTTTGTCTTCATTTTGCTTGGTATTGCCTATTCAGCCAATATTGGTGGTTTAGGCACGCTGGTCGGCTCACCACCGAATGCCATTGCAGCCAAAGCGCTAGGCTATGACTTCGCTGACTGGATGAAAATCGGCTTACCGATGATGTTGCTTCTTTTCCCTGCAATGTTGGTCAGCTTATATCTGGTTTTACGTCCTAAATTAAACCATCGTGTTGAATTCAAAGCTGAAATGATTCCTTGGAATCGAGATCGGATGCTGACCATGTCACTGTTTGTCGTGACTGCCTTAGGTTGGATTTTCAGTAAAAATATAAGTGAACAATTTGGAATTAGCCAACCAGATACGTGGGTAGCCATTGCCGCTGCATGTATGGTGGTAATCTTAGGCATCGCGACATGGAAAGATATCTCGGATAACACCGATTGGGGTGTACTCATGCTATTCGGTGGTGGTCTATCATTAAGCGCCGTTTTAAATGACTCAGGCTCCTCGTTAGTCCTTGGACAAACCCTTGCCAACGCCTTTGGTGGTGCATCGCCATTCTTGGTCATTGTTGTTGTAGCTGCGTTTATTATTTTCTTAACAGAGCTCACCAGCAATACCGCTTCTGCCGCGCTTCTGGTTCCAGTCTTTGCTGCAATTGCCGCGCAAATGGGGCTTCCAAAAGAAATCCTTGTACTAGTGATTGGTCTCGGAGCATCGTGTGCCTTTATGCTCCCTGTGGCAACACCACCAAATGCAATTGTATTTGGTACTGGGCATATTCAACAACGTGAAATGATGAAAGTTGGTTTCATTCTGAATGTATTATGTATTGCCGTGATTTCAATCTTCTTTTACTTATTCTTTCTTTAAATAAGTCCTAAGTTATTGCATTGATTTTCAAACTTATCCGCAAAAAAATAGCCCATTTACTGGGCTATTTTTTTAATCTAAACATTAAGATGCTTTAGCGACACCTAACCACGTAAAGGTATTCGGTACATCATTTAACTGAATGCTTTGTTTGATTTTTAAGTTCTTCAAATCAAGTTCAACAATCGTTTTGGCTTGAGTATCGTTGATAAAAATCGTGTCTGAAGCAGCATTGACCACTAAACGACTTTTAGCAAGTTCAGTACCAATAACATTGTTAATCGCCTGAAGTTGACCTAATCGTTGCCAAGTTTGCGTATCAATCACATGCACCGCCCCCATACTATCCAAAATAGCCAAATAGCGTCCTGTCGCATCAAATGCTTGTTGTAAGCGTTTAACTGCAGTTGAACCATCAAGCTCTTTCGCACCGAAAGACCAGTCTAAACTGATGGCATTCAACTGTTGTGGATCTACAATAAACAAATCATTTGTACCTGATGCAAAAGCGGCAAATTGATTAATTTTTTCATGCCCAGCCAAAGTCGAAATACGTTGATCAATCAGGACTTTTTTATCGACAAATGTGTCTTTCTTCTGTTCAACCACCAACACCCCATCTTCACAACCAAAAGCAGCGTAGTTCGCTATCGATGCTGCCCCATGTAGACGGTTGCATGGATTTGCTAAGGTTTGTTCTTCATGGAAATGATCGCCATGAATATGATAGCTTTTTATAATACTGAGTGCTGTTGCATCAGTCGGTAAATAAGTACTGAGAACATATTCACCGCGTGGCTCAGCCACGCCATGATGTTTTTTCGGTAGCTTTTGCGTCGCAATACTTTGCTGAGCAATCATTGCATCATTAAACACATCAAACTTAGACACTTCCGTATCACTGCCATCATAGAACAATGCCGCCGTACCATTGAAACTACGATAATGAGCAGGCGTTGCACCATTCAATTGGAACGTTAAGATATTTGGAGCATTAACCTTAAGTTGATTGCTTTGACTAAAGACACCGCCATCAGCAAATTGAACCACACCATCATTACGACTAACCATGACCGCATAACGTGATTGCGGGCTGCTGTACATCGCTGAAGGCGTATAGTTTAACGCTTTACTATCAATTAATTTCTGATCTTTTAGATCATAAACTGAGAGCATTGGACGATCTGCATCGGCATTAGCAATCGCCAAACGACCTTCATATGTTTGCGTCGTCGGTTGTTCTGGTTTTGGAGTGTTTGATGATGAACTCGATGAATCACCACTGCCCCCACATGCGGATAACAACACACTACTGAATAACGCACTCAGCAGATAAGCTTGTTTTAACTTATTCACACTCATTTCCCCTGTTGGACTGATTTATACTAATTTTGAAACGTTATAACATAACATCAATACAAAATTAATCATTTCCTGCATTTTTCCAACAGTAAAAATCGTATAGAGAAACAATTTTCACTTAAGAATATGTATTATTTGGAGAAATTATTTTTAGATGATTTTTTCATTTAAGTAGCGCCAATAGCGTTTTGGCAAGTATTGAACATGAAGTTTAATGTTTTGACGCTCCTTGATATTGATACTATTAAAATAATCTTTCCAAAGCTGATCATATAATTCTTCTTGTTGATCTAATTCTAATTGGAAGTTCTGACTCGCCCCATTTTCGATATTACGGTCAATCTGATGGGCTTCTAAAGAGACTTCATGGATCTCGCGTAAATCATAATAAAGACCATACTTACGTTGCTCATCATAAATCAGCCAGCGCTGGTCTTGATAACGACGCTTAAAATGCGGCTGAATCAGTGGCAACACATTAAAATCAGGACGAATTAAACTGATAAACAATTCATCTGTGGTTTTTTTAAAGCGAATGAATGCCTCCATCCGATGTTTTTCGCGCCCCACCTTTTTCGCCCATTGTGAAATCGCTAAAACGCTGGGATGTGAATAATTTTTCTCGACTGAATGTTGATGTCGAAAAACATAGACACAGTAATTAAATAAATGCTGAAAGGCATCTAACGATTCGGATAAATATGCAAAATAGAACTGTCTTAACGATGACTTTGACAGGCGTTGTTGTAATGCAGACCAAACACGTTGCGCATGCTGTTCATCATTTGGAATCTCAACCACAGTGGCAAATAATCCATGCTGCGCGCCTTCATTTAAACAGAGTTGAACTTGGAATTCTTTAAATTGAAAAGCACGAAAGATGCAATTGAGTAAGCCCACCATTGAACCATCAAAGTAATAATAAGCAATACCATCACTTAACATCATTAGAAACCTAAACTCAGTTGAGGTGAAAGTTGTTTGACATACTTAGATGAGCCTTGAGTCAGAATTTGTTGACGGATGTAATGAGAAGAAAGTTCTTTTTGGAAGCGTGGACTATCTTCACAACGAATAAAAAACTTAGCTCTTGAATATGCCACACCAAGCTGTTTTAGCAGATCGCTATGCACCCTACCAAATCGACGGGCTTGCACGATTTTCTTGGCTGACTTCACCCCGATGCCCGGTACACGTAAAATCATACGGTAATCTGCACGATTTAGATCGACAGGAAACTGCTCAGGATGTCGTAGTGCCCAACTTAGTTTTGGGTCAACATCTAGATCAAGATGAGGGTGTTTTTCATTGACGATTTCATCGACTTCAAAACCGTAAAAACGCATCAGCCAATCACTCTGATAGAGTCGATTTTCACGTAACAATGGCGGTGCAGAACCTACCGCAGGCAAGTAATTATTTTCAGTATTAATTGGGATATAGCCTGAGAAATAGACTCGTTTGAGTTTAAATTCCTTGTAGTGTCGATCTGCCATCACCAGTACATCTTGATCGGTTTCTTGATGTGCGCCAACCACCATTTGTGTGGTCTGCCCTGCGGGAACATATTTTGGCACATGCTTAATGATTTGACGTTCATCTTTGAGTTGAATCAGTCGATCTCGCACTAAGCCTAAGTCTTTTTGTACTTCTTGATGTGATTTTTCAGGGGCAAAAGTTTTTAATCCGACCTCAGTTGGCATTTCCAAATTAATGCTCATCCGATCTGCATAAAGCCCTGCTTCATGAATCAGCTCAGGTGATGCTCCTGGAATAGTTTTAAGATGAATATAGCCATTAAAGTTTTCTTCGAGACGCAGTTTTTTGACCACTTGAAGCATTCGTTCCATGGTGTGATCTGCGGATTTGAAAATGCCTGAACTCAGAAAAAGCCCTTCAATATAATTCCGACGATAGAAATTAATGGTCAGGTCAACCACTTCCTGTACGGTAAAGGCAGCGCGTTTGACATCATTGGAACGGCGTGACACGCAATAGGCACAATCAAAAATACAGACATTACTAAACAAGATTTTCAGCAGCGAAACACAACGACCATCTTCGGTATAGCTATGACAAATCCCTGAGCGACTGGCATCACCTAGCCCCTTATCTTTATTTTTACGGTCACTACCACTGGATGAACAGGACACATCATATTTGGCTGCGTCCGCAAGAATTTGCAATTTTTCACGAATGCGATCAGACATATCAAACGACCTGATGAGAACAGAGAATATCGTTTAAAAATTAGCACTTCCAAGTTGTGAAATTAAGAGCATGGGAGATGCAATGCGTCATGAGGTGACGTATAGTTGATTACTTAAATATTAGCGATAACCAAATTTCCCAATCCTTTCATTTAGATAAAACAATGATCCTAAATTTTTATAAATTACTTACCCAACGGCTTGATGTCAGTAAAGATCAAATTTGGCGCTGTTTGATTCAAACCCCTCTCTATGCTGGTATTCCAATATTTTTTATATTGTCCGCTTTTTTCGCACCTAATGATTACTTCTCTATAGAAATATTTACAGTATTCTATGAAATGTTTCTTGCCACACTCTGTATTGCATTGATCTACTTCATCTTGGTTTTCCTTCCAACCTATTTAGTTCAAGTTTTATTGAAAAAATATAAAGTCCTCAATTTCTTTTCGATTATTGCGTATGCAGTCTTATTTACCGCGATTGTCCCTAGCCTGATTATGATTTTAAATACTGCTCAGATTAATATTATCCCATTCGGTTTTTTTCTTATTTTCTGTTTATTCTCCCTCACATTTGCACTGACCAACTGGATTTTATTACTCAGAACTGTAAATAAAGCAAAAGCTTCTTCAAAGCTGAAATTCCCTGATTAGCACCTCAAAGCTGGTTGCAAAGTTAAGTTCATGCTTACTTCTTTATTTCATCGAATAAAAAGTGAGTACATTCTCATGATGGACTTCTAAGCGCCAACTACGAGTATGATCAATAACGTCTAAGTTCACTCCTACAGACCAACTAAAAATATCCCAATGCCTTACAAAAACCTTCCATTTGGTTTTGATGACATGCTCGTCATAAAGCATATAAATATTTTGATCAAAAGGAATCTTGCATTGAAACAACCATTCTCGAACTTTGGCAATTTCAATATCAGAATTCCAACTTTCAGAAATATCTAACGCAACTTCATATACGAATGACTTAGGAATCTCTTTAGATATAAGGCGAATAAATTCAGTCGCTTCAAACCCTTTTAGGAAACATGTCCGTTTGGATAAGTATGTCTCTAACGCCGATTCATCGATGAGGAAAAATAAACCAGATGGCAATTCAGCATAGTTTTCCCAACGTTGGAACTTACTTTCATAATCTGTCAGATACATGATTTGCTTTAATTTTGGTCTAGATGAAAAACATTATAACTTGAGCTATAACCTTTGCCACTACTCCGCAAAATCCTTATACTTAACCACAATTTTTGTTTGATTCCAGTGGATGCACCATGAGTCGTGCTATATCGCATATTGATACATTTCAGGGCTTAATTCTTGCCCTACAAAACTATTGGGCGGAGCAAGGCTGCGTCATATTACAACCATATGATATGGAAATGGGTGCAGGGACATTCCACACTGCAACCTTCTTACGTGCATTAGGGCCAGAAACTTGGAACGCGGCTTATGTCCAACCATCACGTCGTCCGAAAGACGGTCGTTATGGTGAAAACCCTAACCGTTTACAACACTACTATCAGTTCCAAGTGGTATTAAAGCCAAACCCAGATAACATCCAACAGCTTTATCTCGACTCTTTAAAAGCGATCGGCATCGATACCCTGACGCACGATATTCGTTTCGTGGAAGACAACTGGGAATCTCCGACTCTTGGTGCTTGGGGCTTAGGTTGGGAGGTTTGGTTGAATGGTATGGAAGTGACTCAGTTCACTTACTTCCAACAAGTTGGTGGCGTTGAATGCTACCCTGTGACTGGTGAAATCACTTACGGTTTAGAACGTCTAGCGATGTACCTACAGGGTGTAGACTCAGTTTATGATCTTGTTTGGACCAAAGGTCAATTCGGTACAGTGACATACGGCGATGTATTCCATCAAAACGAAGTTGAGCAATCAACCTATAACTTTGAATATGCCAACGTTGAAAAAATGTTTGAATTATTCGATTTCTATGAAGCCGAAGCAACTCGCTTAATGGAAGCTGAGCTACCATTACCTGCCTATGAACAAGTGATTAAAGCATCACACAGCTTTAACTTACTCGACGCACGTGGTGCGATTTCTGTGACTGAACGTCAGCGTTATATCTTACGTGTGCGTACTTTGGCGCGTTCTATTGCACAAAGTTATGTGGCTGCTCGTGCGAAACTCGGTTTCCCTATGGCAGAACCACATTTACGTGATGAAGTATTAGCTCAGTTAAAAGCACAAGTTGAATCAGAAGCAGCCCAAGCTGAAAAAGCGAAGGAGAATAAATAATGACAAAGCATACTGTTTTATTCGAACTTGGCTGTGAAGAACTTCCACCAAAAAGCTTAAAAACTCTACGTGATGCTTTAAAAGCTGAAACGGAAAAAGGTTTAAAGGATGCGGGCTTAAACTTTGCATCAATCGAAGCTTATGCTGCACCTCGTCGTTTGGCATTAAAAATTGTTGATATCGATGCTGCTCAAGCAGACACACAAAAACGTTTTGACGGTCCTGCCGTACAAGCTGCTTATGATGCTGAAGGCAAACCAACCAAAGCACTCGAAGGCTTTATGCGTGGTCAAGGCATTACAGTTGATCAGCTTTCTACTTTCCAAGCAGGTAAAGTTGAAAAAGTTTGCTTCTTAAAAGATGTAAAAGGTCAAAGCCTTGATGCTTTACTGCCACAGATTTTACAGACTGCACTGGATAACTTGCCAATCGCAAAACGTATGCGTTCAGCGGCAAGCCGTACTGAATTTGTACGTCCAGTGAAATGGGTCGTGTTGCTGAAAGATGATCAAGTGGTTGAAGCAACCATTCAAGATCATAAAGCGGGTAACGTGACTTATGGTCATCGTTTCCATGCTCCTGAAGCGGTGACTTTGGCGCATGCCAACGATTACTTAGCGACTTTAGAAAAAGCTTATGTAGTAGCAGACTTTGAAAAGCGTCAAGCGACCATTCAAGAACAAGTGAAAAAATTGGCGGATGATGTCAACTCGACTGCAATTGTTCCTGCAAACTTGCTTGATGAAGTGACAAGTTTGGTTGAATGGCCAGTCGCATTACGTGCGACTTTTGAAGAACGCTATTTAGCCGTTCCTCAAGAAGCTTTGATTACCACCATGCAGGACAACCAAAAGTATTTCTGTTTGATCAATGCTGAAGGTAAATTACAGCCTTACTTCATCACTATTTCAAATATTGAGTCGAAAGATCCGATTCAAATTATTGAAGGCAATGAGAAAGTTGTACGCCCGCGTTTGTCTGATGCTGAATTCTTCTTCTTACAAGACCAAAAGCAACCGCTTGCAAGTCGTAAAGAAAAATTAGCCAATATGGTTTTCCAAGCTCAATTGGGTACGCTTTGGAATAAATCAGAACGTATTGCAAAATTGGCTGTAGCGTTATCATCAATCACAGGTGCGAATGTTATTGATGCTGAGAAAGCCGCTTTACTTGCGAAATGCGACTTAACCTCTGAGCTTGTTGGTGAATTCCCTGAACTTCAAGGTATTGCAGGGACTTACTATGCCCGTCTTGAAGGTGAAAACACCGAAGTTTCAGAAGCGCTAGGTGAACAATATTTACCTAAGTTTGCAGGTGATGTATTACCGCAAACCAAAACTGGTACAACCATTGCCCTTGCTGATCGTTTAGATACGCTTGTTGGTATTTTTGGGATTGGGCAAGCGCCTACAGGTTCTAAAGACCCGTTTGCATTGCGTCGTTCTGCGATTGGTATCTTGCGTTTAGTGATTGAAAATGAACTTGATGTAACGATCGAAGAGTTGGTTAATTTTGCACTGCAAGGTTATGGCGACATTGTTAAAGATCATGATAAGACGCGTGCTGATGCCGTTGCTTTCCTTGAAGGTCGTTATCGTGCCAAGTATGAAGATCAAGGCGTTGCGGTTGATGTACTGCAATCAGTTCAAGCACTTGCACCAAAATCGCCACTTGATTTTGATAAGCGTGTGAATGCCGTCAATCACTTCCGTACTTTACCTGAAGCGGCTGCTTTAGCTGCTGCAAACAAACGTGTTGCCAATATTCTTGCCAAAGAAGCGACGCCAGAAGGTGCTGTGGTTGAAGCCAATCTCGTTGAAGCGGCTGAAAAAGCACTTT
Source organism: Acinetobacter sp. 3657 (assembly GCF_031456775.1). Classification (NCBI taxonomy): domain Bacteria; kingdom Pseudomonadati; phylum Pseudomonadota; class Gammaproteobacteria; order Moraxellales; family Moraxellaceae; genus Acinetobacter; species Acinetobacter sp. 3657. The sequence continues at coordinate 52,845 of NZ_JAVDVH010000003.1, forward strand.
ATGCGGAATTATCTGCTTTAACACCAGTGGTTCAGCCTTTGCTTGATGCACGTAACTATACTGAAGCGTTGTCTAAGCTTGCTGCCCTTCGTGCGCCTATTGATGCTTTCTTTGAAGGCGTGATGGTGATGGCAGATGATGCTGAACTAAAAGCTAACCGTTTACGTTTATTGGCTCAGTTGCGTGATTTATTCACAGCGATTGCAGATGTGAGTGTATTGCAGGGTTAAGTATTTAATATATTGATTTAGCAAGAAAACCGTTATAAATTAACGGTTTTCTTTAACTCACATAAAATATGAATATTCAAACACAAAATAATGAAGTGTCAACCTTAGTTACATTTGATACTGAAACTGTTTCCAAAATCATTTTAGAGTTTTTAGGTAACAAAGAAAGTTTAAAATATACAAGCCTTGGAAAAACATTTACCATTCGTTTAAATGATTTAGAACAATTCCATAGATTACTTGAACAGAAACTAGAACATCAAAAAGATATTTTTGCTATCCACTTATCTATTGATATAGGCTTTCAAAATGATATCCATAGAACAATTAATGGTATTGAGTCTTTATTAAAATTCAATGATATTTCTAATTTAGAAATAGAGACAATTACTTTAACATGGAAAGTTATAAATAAGTTCACTAAAAATAAATCTATAGAAACACAAAATATTGAGCTAAGTTTTTTAACAAAAAATGATGAAGCAATTCTTAATATCACTCACACAAATCAAGCTTGGGCCATTGAAATTCAAAATCTATTTCTAACCAAAATAAACGAAATATGTAAAGAAGATAGTTTACTAATCAAAACCTATAAAAAGTTCAATAGTTATGAGAAGAACTTTATACTAATAATTTCACTTATGTTTTTAACTTTGATGATTTTTTTTACTAGTCAAATAGATACAAACAATCCTAGAGCTCAAGATATTGCCTTATCAAATGCAATTTTAGAAAACTTTAAAAGAAACTCAAACAAAGATGAATTAATTATATCTTTAGCTTTGGGTAACAATTTTAAAAGCGATCAGCTTTCTAAAATAATATATGAGAATGGTATCTTAGAAAAAGAGTCAGAACTAAATATTGAAAAAGCAATTCATGAAACACCTCAAAAGTCAGCAAGATTTATTTTCATTTCCTCTATTGGCTTAGGTTTTTTAATTTTTCTTTTTCCACTTATCACATCTCGATACATTAAATATGCTTTATCAAGATTACAAACTCCATCTTTCATTATTCTCACAAATTATTTAGAGACTCAATTCCAAAATAAATTTGATAAAGTTAATAATTGGAATTTTTATAGTATAAGTTTATTATTTTATGGAGTTATTTCAAGTCTTGTAGCAGCTTTTGTATGGAAGTTGTTTCAGCTCTAATTTCTTTTTCTTTTTTTGTATCATCCCCACTCTTTTCTTCTACCGAGCGATAAGATATAAAACTCTATTGCAATAATATCGCTCAAAGGAAAGAAAAGATGATGAACAAAGTAAAAGTTTTATGTTTTGCCACTACACTGATTGCATCATCTTCACTCTGGGCAACGGATACAACCACGACACCAACAAATACATCGAGTGAAACCCAATCCAATGCTAAACCCTATGGAGACAATCCAAACTTAGCGCGTGTTTTGCTCTATAAAGCAGGCAAAGGCATGCAGAACCTAGGTGATTCGATTCAAGGTGCATCTGAAAACACATCACAAAAAATCGGTGAAAAATGGAAAAGTACCAAAGAATATAGTGCTGAACAGTCCGTCATTGTTCAAGAACAAACTGAGAAAGCAAAAACGTATACTGCAAAGAAATGGCAAGACACCAAAGATGCTGTAGTGGGTACAAATGATGGAAATGTACCAATTGAGCGCGGCGATCTAAGCTCGCCATCATCCAATTAATACGATTAAATAGAACTTATAGGAATGCATCAAATAATGATTAACAAGCCATTCAAAATAACCCTATTGACCATAGCAAGCAGTATTGGGTTCACTGCATGTTCGCTTACACCAACTCAAACCGTATTTCCCATCACCCAGTTGGAGCAAGTTGAGAATATTGATGCGCTACCTGATACAAAAACAAATATTGCAACGCTCAGCAAATATAAAGACCGTTGCGTGATCAAATTTACAGGCTACTTAGAAAGTGGTGAAAGTACCGAAACATGGACGTTTAGAAAAAACAAACTCAATCGCGCACTTTCGGAAACCTCACACTACGCGCTTAAAAGCCCGCTAAATAGCACAACTCAAAAACCTGAGTTAGATCCAAATACTCGTACTGTCACTATATTTGATATTCAAAACACTGACGTAAAAAACAACTTTAACAAGTTAAAAAGCCATTTTAGCCAAACTAATTTAGATCAATGTCACTAATCGTTCCTCAGCAATTAAAAAACTCGTTGTAGATATCTCTATCTGCAACGAGTTATGGCACTTTTAAACACGCTTTGGGTCAATTTAAACTATAAAAAATCAACTCAATTTGATGATAAGCCACTGCCCGCAGCCAACACATCAATACGTGGAAATACCAAGCCAGTTCGCGTATCAGTAACTGGTTTACCGGTTACTTTCAAACGATTGATGGTTTGATCAATGCTTTCAGTCGGACTGACACTATTGGCACGCAATAATGCAATCGCCCCTGCAACATGTGGTGCAGCTTGTGATGTCCCGCCCTGAGTTTCACCGCCAGCAGTAATCAATGCACCTGGTGCAAGTAAAGTGACCAATGAACCACCATTACTAAAGCAAGTCACTTTGTCCGCAGTCGTGGTCCGATCTGTACAATTACTCCATGCCATATTCCCCAGATTACTATCGTACACTGCCCCTACACGCACCGCACCCGCAACACAAGCAGGTGAAGATATCCCATCTGCAAATCCATCGTTACCCGAAGCAACTACAGGCGCAACACCTGCTGCTCGTGCATTGGCGAAAGCAGTGGCATAACTACTGTTTTGACATTCAGACGTATATTTCACCCCAGATACACCTAAACTCATGTTAATCGCTTTAATGTTATAAGCTTGAGCATTATTCACCGCCCAATTAATGCCTGCGAGGATATCGCTATCATAGGCAGTGCTCACCCATTGTCCTTGATATCTGACCTTTCTAAATGCATCGATGCCAATGATTTTGGTTTTAGTCGCAACTTTGGCGACAATCGCTGAAACATTACTGCCATGTCCATCATCATCTAAGCTGCCGTCATCAGGCGCACTGTCAAAGGAATGTACCACTCGACAAGTCGATGCAGGGGTATTGACTGCGGTACAGCCAAAGTCAGCATGTTTATAATTTACACCTGTATCAATCACCACCACACTAGATCCATCGCCTGTAAAGCCATTCGTTTCAGCTTGTGGTTGGTTAATTAAAGGGAGACTTTGCATCGTGGTCGGTGAATTTTTTCGGTTCGGGTAAACACCCTTCACTGACGGATCATTTAAAACCTTTGCTAATGTTTCACGATCTTGGATGCGATATAAACCTAAAGGCAGTCCATTAAACTCACGTAAAGTTTGAAAGCCTGATGCTTTGGCAAACTTATTTTTAAACTGTGTTTTGCCTTCAGCAATATAACTCCGCTTTTCAAGGCTTGGCGATATATGAGAAAAGTTCGTCTCATATTCAATCAGTAAATCATTAGATTCATTGCTCACCAAGGCATTTAGATCAATTTTTCCTTGGGCAACTTTGGCTACTGCGCTTGAACTCAACTGCTGCTTTAATTGAGTTGCATTTAAAGCTGCAGCAGAAGAACTTGTGCTGTATAAAGCACATAAACTTAGTAATAATAACGTTTTATTTTTCAATTTATATCTCCATTGTTCTCGGATAAAGAACATTTGAATCTCTAGTGGTCTTGGGTAAAGTCCACTAAACGATTAAAGCGTTTTAATTTCATTTGCAGGATCTTTTTCTGGATCTATCGGTTGAATCGCAGGATCACTTTTGGTGTTATAAAATTGCGCCTCTTCATTCGACTGTTCCGATTGATTCAATAAAGTTGTTGTTATTTCAGTGGTGCTGTTCTCCTCTTTGTTTAATGTTGTTGGAATAGCTTCAAGATATTCATCTTTCATCTGATGGATATACTGATCTTGGGAAGACGTTAAGGGATCGGATGGCTGGAAATAGAGCACGATCGCGCCCACTCCAATCAATAAAAGTAAAAATGCCGCGATCTTTTTCATTCATATGCTCCAATTTTTTTACTGTTTATCGCAAGGTTTTGTTTGAATCATCTAAAAGATAAGTTTTATTAAATTTAATATTCACGTTAATTTTAATGTTTTTCCAACATTCAAAATTGTACATAAAAATTCGTTATTGCGCTCAACTTTTAGACAGCTTTTTACCTCGACGTAGAATCATTTGAGAGATGTATGGTTTTCTATAAAGACAATTGAATTTAATGAAAAACCATAATAATTTTTCCACACTTTTAGACCAAGCAATAAAAATGCCACTTTTAATTTCGATGATTTGAACTTGATATTTGGCTCCCCCATTCATTCTTTAATTTCCTTAAAGAAGCGTATTTGGTTTTATTTTTATCTATTTAATCGTCAATTAACTTGTTTTTACTTATAATTAAAATTATATTTTTCACATATTTAGTTTCCTAATCTCTCTCCACAATTTATCTCTATAGTGTGTTTAAGCTGTAATCTACTTGTAAAGTTTTGCTGAAATCCATAGCTTTCTCCTTTTTGCTCGCTATGATGCAATTGCGTTTATGAAGTGCCCTGATATGGCACATCACTTAAGGAACCGCAATATGAAAAAAATGATCAAAACTGCTATCGTGACAACAAGTATTCTTGCTTCTGCATCTGTCTTTGCTCAAAACGTCGGCGCAAATGCAAGTGGCTCAGCCCAAGTTTCTGTTCAGTCAAACGGCTTAATTAAGGGCGTTACTGGTGCAGTTAAAAATACCGCACAAGGTGTTGGTCAAGCAGCACATCATGTTGGTCATACCGCTGTGAATACAGGTGTAAATGCCACTCAAAAAACCGTTGGTACGGCTGCGAATGTCGGCTCAAATGTTGTCCATAGCACAGGCACAGCGATTAAGAATTCTAAAGACTATGCAGTAGATAAAGCCGTTGATGGTAAAACATTTGCAGCAGATAAAACCGCACAAGTGGTACATAGCACGAGCACAGCTGTTAAAACTTCAAAAGACTATACGGTAGATAAAGCCGTTGATGGCAAGAACTTAGCGGCTGAAAAACGTGCAGAAGCAAAAAAACGTTATCAGGAACGTAAAGCTGAACCAAAATCAGTAGGTCTGAATACCCAAGCAGGCGTTCATGTTGGAAATTCATCTGTTCAAGCTCAAACAGGCTTAAATGCAGATAAAAAACAAGCGCAAGCTGGTGCAAATGTTGGTGTGAAAGTATTAGGTGTAAATGCCAATGTAAACAGCAACGCAAAAGTCGGCGCAAACTAAGCTCGACATATTCACCACAAAAAAGCCTTTTGAACGTTCAAAAGGCTTTTTTATTAGGCAAATCTTTTAACTCAACAGAATTGTAGCTTGGTCTGCTCATCTGCATTATTTTCAATAAAATGACTTAAACCTTCAGCATCACAGCATAAAGTCAGTTGCTTATAGCTCACACTACAAAAATCAGCATACTGCTTAAAAATCAATGGAGACTGATCTAAAGGCAATGCTTCGCCTAATGGAATCAATTTATGAATACCACGATCATTCATGGTGAGTAAGTAGCGATCATTATTCAAATCAAGTTCGACCAAAGCATTAGGCTGAACCTTTAATGGCAAAAGATACTGATGATTTGCAGCAATAATATCTGCCGCATAACTTTCGAGTTTCAAGCTCACTAAATTGAAAACCACAAACTGCTGCTGAGCCGTTCTGACATTCGGACTCAAAGCTTCAGCGTGTTGCACAAAATGCGGAATCGCGCCCAACTTATGTAGGTTCTGTTCAGTTCCTTGTTTAAGCTTAAATAATTGCTGCACCAGTTTTTGCTTCATGGTTGCATCAAAATAACGCTCATCCAATTGCAAGTCATTATTTTCCAATATTTTTAATAAAGCACGATGATGTCGGTGCAATAAAGCATCCAACACATGGCGATAATAAAATTTACTTTGCTTTTTGACTTCTCGAACACGTCGATAGAAATAGGTGATATCAAATGGCTTTACAACGAAATCATTTAAAAGTTCTGAACTGGCCAACACAGAGAGTGCCTCATGCCCTGTAAAAGGTAAATGAATCACATGCATCTTTGGCAACAACGGCTGGATCTTTAAAAAATGCTCTTTATCTTCAGCATAATAAGGATCATAGACAATAATGTATTCACGTACAGGATCGACTTCATCCGATTGAATCTGCATATCTTGATGAATTGATGCATCAAAAAACTCAGCATAACGACGGTCTTGCACCATGTCAGGATCGATGGAATATTGCGGAACAAAAGCCACGATTTTTTGCATATTCAATAAATTTGAATATTTAATCGCAGCATAACCGCCCATCGAGCCACCATAGCCCACAATCTGTTTAAATTGCAGCAAGATCGATTGAATCTGTTGCTGCATGGCAAGCATGCTGCTTTTAGGAAACCATGTCTTCTGCTTCGGCATAATGCCGATGACGTTGTATTGATATTTTATTAATGATTTTTCAGCATTAATGGACATGCCTTTAGCGCGACTAATCAAATCGCCAAACGAAACCACTAACGTGTCACTTGAACCTTTTAAAAAAATAACGCGAATATGATCATCTTCAAATATTATTTGTTTATCCATGCTCACACTGAAAAATATTCCTAGGTGTGAATCAACAAGTCATCAAATGATGGCTTTGCCAATCCTTAATTGCGGAGTATCTTATTTTATAGAGATCAGTCAGATTAAAAAGCGCAAAAAATGACACAATCCTTACATCCTACCGCACAAAAAGGCTTTAGTTTGGGGGCTAAACTGTACCAACAAGTTCGACCCAGTTACCCACAAGAAACAGTCATTTGGCTGCAAGATCGGCTCCAAATAGATGAAAATTCAACTGTTGTTGACCTCGGCTCTGGGACTGGCAAATTCTTACCTTACTTGATTCAGACACAGGCAAAAGTGATCGCGGTTGAGCCTATCTTAGAAATGTTGCAACAACTCCAACACAGCTATCCTAACATTGAATGTATTCAATCCTCGAGTGATCATCTTCCTCTAAGCGATCAGTCAATTGATGCGATTGTTTGCGCGCAGTCTTTTCATTGGTTCTCAAATATTGAGAGTCTAACTGAAATGCATCGCGTATTAACCGCATCTGGGCATGTCGGCTTGATTTGGAATCAGCGAAACATTGAGGTCAATTGGGTGAAAGCGTTAGCTGATGAAATTGCACCATTTGAAGGAGATAGCCCACGTTATCACAGCGGGAAATGGAAGCAGGTTTTTGACGGTCAGAATTTGTTTAAACCCATCGATGTACAAACATTTCAATTGATGCATCGCGGTACAGTCGAACAAGTGGTGAGTAAGCGTCTGCTCTCTACCAGCTTTATCGCAGCCCTAGCACCAAGCGATCAACAACAACTCAAAACCAAGTTCGAACAAATTGTATTTGATTTTACGGGATTAACTGCGCAAGATCAGATAGATTTCCCTTATGTCACTTATGCTTATCATTTTCAAAAAATATCGAATTAATGAGTTTATTTATGAAAGCTATATTTAAAACAACACTTGCTATGAGCTGCGTATTGGGCTCAGCCTTGCTGCTCAGTGCATGTAATAAAGACCAAGAGCCTACAACGCAAAATGAAGCTCAAACCAATTCAGTCAATGATGCAATTGGTCAACTCAATCCAATGCCAATTAAACAGTTTCCAACCACGGCTGATGATGCACATGATATTGCGATCTTGGATGAATATGAGCAACGCTTTACCGAGATGACCGATAGTATGGAAATTGAATTGGCGAAAATGAAACAAGATGGCACTTTAACAGCAGAGTTTGAACAGCAGCGCCAAAAAGACAATGTACGTTCTGCACTCAACATGTTGAAAGACTTGGAACTCAAAACTGAACAAGGTCGCTATATTCAGGGTTTACTTTATGATTATTGGGACAATCAAGCCAAGGTTTTAGAACAAAGTCGTTATTCTAATCCATCTCAAAATTCGACCGATCAGGTCGAGCAATTAAATGGCTATCTACATGCGCAAAGCCAATTGCATCATTGGAAAAGTTCACAAACGGCCGAAAGCTAATTGATAGAAAATTTCAAAATTATATGAAGCTTTCTCAATATTTTCATAATAAAAAGCCCATTCTTTTTTATAAAAGAGCGGGCTTTTTTTATCAAACTGGTATTTTAAATCTTCTGTCTTTCGACCCATTCAATCGAACTCACGCGAAATAATTCGCAAGCGCCATCGCCTACACCACCGGGTGTCAAAGAGGATGTCCAGACCAGATCTTTATCACGCACCTCAACCAACTCACCCTTTAAATTGACCAAATCGCCACGCTTGACCTGCTTAATTTGCTTTGCGATTTCAGGATTGGCAGGAATGATGTGCATATTTGACACCATTTTTAATGCTTGATCAGGTGGTACAGGTAATTTTTTCATGTTCCAGTTTAAGTAGCGATCATACTGGCGCACCGAAATGGTACGTGCAATCTCAGGATCAGCAAACAAGTCTAAACTGACCGCATAATCGATGGGAGAAAACTTCGCTTGTTCATCATCGTGATAAACTTTTGAACCCAATATACGAAAATTCCCATCAAATGGTTTTAATACCGAAATGGACTGATATTTCACAACAGGCGATAAACCATTGGCAATATTATATTCTGCCTGATTGGTTGATGCATGTGTTTGCCCCATTGCAGCAACCATGCATAAACTGATCCAAAGACGTTTGTTCATGGCTCGATCATCCTCAAAAATGACTAAAATCTTAGAACATCATTCCTTTCATAGTATGCTTAGACCATGAATGAAGTTGCTTTTTTTAGTAACAATCAGCTTCACTTTGGTCATCTTTTTGTGCCATTAGAAACCATGACTATTCGGCAAAATCAATTCGTACAGTTTCGAACCTGACCCGTCCCTCACTGATTGCTTGCGCAATCGCCTGCTGTCCTTTACTCAGACGCGCACCACCGCTTTTGATATCGAGTAAGATCACTTCAATATCTTCGGCTTCACCATCACCATCTCGAAAATCGGTATAACCATCAAACACCACATAATCGACTGGATCTCCTAAAAACTTAGCATCACTGGGTAAATACCGAAACTCAGGCAAAATCGGTGCAAACTGCTCTGCCATTTTGCCTTTCAACACCGCACGACTGGTATTTACACTACGCTTCTGCGCATCTAATAATGCTTGCTTATGTTCCAATTCGAGTTCAGCAATGTATTGCTCATACTCGGCTTGAATACGCCCATTACGACTATGAGACAAAATAAGCGTCGTCAGCACCACCCCAATACATCCACCAATCAGCATTGCAAGCCAAATTGACATAAAAATGTTCCTTATCTATCGCCGTGCTATTTAACTGCAACATTAAACTTTTGTCATGTGTCACGCACTCTTATCAAAAAGATGCTAAGGTATGATTGAATATAAGAGACCTGTTAAAAAAGAGTTCATGAAGACAATATTAATCGCAAATCAAAAAGGTGGTTGTGGTAAAACCATGACTGCGATCACCCTTGCCACGGCATTATCACAAAAAGGGTATAAGGTTGCTTTAGCAGATGCGGACAACCAAAAATCTTCATTACAATGGTTAAAACAACGTCCTGAAACAGTGACAGAAATCCAAAGTCTTGATTGGCGACATGAGAAATCAATTGGCGACGCGCCTAAGAATCTTGATTATTTGATCATTGATGCGCCTGGGGCACTTTCGGGTGAACATGCTGAACAGTTGGTCAGCGAAGCACATGCGATTGTGACGCCAATACAACCGTCATTCTTTGATATTGATAGTACCCGTCGTTTTCTCAAACACTTGCAAGAGATCAAACGGATCCGTAAAGGAAAAGTACAAATCCTATTGATCGCCAACCGCGTCAAAGCAAACAGTGCCAGCTCCAAAGATATCCAGAATTTCTTTACCAAAATCGAGCACCCTCCTGTCGCTTGGATTTCTGAACGTAGTGCATATGGTACGTTGGCGATGCAAGGCCTAAGTATTTTTGATAAGCCACAGAAGAATTTTGTGCTGATTCAAAACCAATGGCAGCCTGTTTTAAACCAGTTGGTCGATGATCCCAGTGAGTGGTTCTAAGCTTTGCAAAGAAACGTAATCTTTTGATATTAAATCTTAAAAGATCAGCAGGAAAATATCCCTAAACTGGTTTTTCAGTTAATATGGATCTATTCAATTTCCAGCACTAGAGAAAACTATGGTGCAACAATACGCTCCCGTATTACAACGCGTTTTGCTGTTTGGACTGTTCTTTGTCTTAATGTTTTTGGGATTTAATATCCTCAAATACTTTATTGTTCCTGTCCTTTGGGCTGCGATTATTGCCTATATGACTTGGCCTGTTTATCTATGGGTACAACGTCGATTTTTTGGCGAGCATCGCCCCACCCTAAATGCCACGATTATGATCAGTTTGGTCATTTTGGTGATTGGGGTTCCATTTATTTTCGCGATCTTTATGTTGCAACTTGAAGGTCGTAATTTATATTTTAATTTACAAAAACAACTCTTTTCAGGGCATGTTCAGATCCCTGATTTTATTAAGAACCTGCCGATTATTGGCGGAGATATTAGCCACACACTGAATGAATTAAGCAGCGATCCGAATAGCATCGCAAAAAATATCGCGGAATGGATTCAAAGCCATTTGAGCTATGGTCGTTTTGTCCTGAGTGAAATTAGCCGTAATTTGATCAAACTGACGTTTGCTCTGATGACCCTGTTCTTTTTCTATCGTGATGGACAAACCATATTGGCACAAGTCAGTCGTGCTTTAGAAATGGTAATCGGGCCGCGTGTCCACCATTATCTACAAACCATCTCAGAAACAACGCGTGCTGTTGTGTACGGCGTCGGTTTAACTGCAGTTGCACAAGCACTTTTGGCCGGTTTAAGTTACTTCGTCGCAGGTGTACCAAATCCAATGTTACTGACGATTGTGACCTTCTTTTTAGCCCTGATTCCATTTGGTACGCCTATTTCATATTTAGGTGTCGGACTATGGTTATTTTCTCAAGGTCAGACAGTCGAAGCAATTGGGGTCATCGTCTGGGGCGTACTGATCGTCAGTAGTGCAGACAATGTGATCCGACCACTGGTGATCTCAGGTGCAACTCAGATTCCATTCATCTTGATTATGTTTGGTGTCCTCGGCGGTGTCGCCAGCTTTGGCTTAGTCGGTTTGTTTATCGGTCCTGTGATTTTGGCCGTGTTACTGGCGATTTGGCGTGAATGGCTACATGAAAATGTGGAAGAGTCAGTTGCAGTACTTGAAGCACCACCTGATACGAAATAGTTAAAAGACTGTGGGTATCTTAAAAGATATCCACAGTTTGCTTGAAAATTCATTTATTTTTCCATTACGAATCTTTAAAACAATAACTGTGCACGGATTTTGCTTATTCTTTTTACTTGAAAAATCAACTCAATCTTGATGCAAAAAAATGATATGCCTCATTGATCAAACAATACTTTTATAAGGAAAATTTGTTTGTATGATAAAACCCAGACCCATTGAAGAAAAATAATCATGAACAGTCTTTATCTGCTCTTCAATCGTTTTAGATCGAATTCAATTCTGCTGTATTGCCTACAAATTTTTATTGTTTTAATCGGTACAACCCTGCTATTGCATGGACTTGGTCTGAGTCAATTTATTGTGCCAGTCACACTGGGTGCAATTGCAGCAGCCCTGACTGATTTTGATGACCGCTTAAGCATCCGACTTCGAAACTTATTTTATGTCTGTGTACTGTTCTTTACGGTCAGTACAATCTTAGCCTTTCTCGCGCCTTATAAATTCTGGTTCATCGTTTATTTGAGTCTATCCAGTGCTGCTTTTGTGCTGATGGGTGCTTTAGGTCAACGCTATGCCACGATTTCATTTGGTACGATTTTACTTTCTATTTACACCATGTTTGGATTGGGTGATTATCCGCATTGGTACCAGCAACCCAGTTACTTTGTCTGTGGTGCACTGTGGTACGGTTTCACCTCAATCCTATTTTTTATCATTCGCCCCACACTGCCACTACAAGAAAAAATTTCGACTATTTTTAAAGAAATAGGAGAACTCTTACAAATCAAAGCCAAACTGTTTGATCCAGACAATGTAGATAATGTTGAAGCACTGTTGTTTGAACTCTCACAAAAAAATGCTCAGGTGGTGAATAGTCTCAATCAAGCCAAGCACTCCTTACTTTCTCGACTCAAGTCTTCCCGTATCAATAACACCAGTATCTATTGGTTAAATTTGTATTATTTTGCCCAAGATATCCATGAACAAGTGACCTCTAATTATTTGCATTATGAAAAAATTCATCAGAACTTTAGCCGCAGTGACTTAATTTTTCGTATCCAAAAAAATATGTTTCTACAGGCCACTGCCTGTCAGAAGCTCAGTCAGTCACTGCTGCATAAAACACCCTATCAAAACAGTCAACGGGCAGATGCAGCACTGGAAAATCTTGAAGCATCCATGAAAGATTGGATCGTTCAGCATCCTCATAATCTTGAGGTTAAAAATTTAGAACTCATTCTCAATAATTTAAAAAGTATCCATGAGCAATTCGCTCAACTGCAATTCAAGCAAAAAATCGAAACACTCTCCCCACAGCAACAACAGGCACACTTGAACTTGCTTGATGAAGATATTCAGGGTTTTCAGGATTTCTTCTTAAAAATTAAGCAACATCTCAGTCCACAGTCTGCCTTATTTCGTCATGCGGTTCGTTTAGCAATCGTCTTTGCCGTGGGTTATGCAATTTCTTTGTTGCCGTTTGCAAAAAATGGTTATTGGATTTTACTGACCAGCTTGTTTGTTTGTCAGATCACCTATTTTGCAACCAAAAGCCGCCTGAAACTCAGAACCATCGGCACGTTATTAGGTGTGCTGCTTGGCATACCCGTGCTTTATTTTGTACCCAGTATAGAAGGACAACTGGTCATTACCGTGATTAGCGGTGTGTATTTCTTCTATTTACGCCAAAAGAAATACGCGCTTGCCACGGTGATGGCAACACTGATGGTTTTATTGATTTTTAATCTAAAGGGCGCGGGTTTTAGTATTGTTTTACCAAGGATTGTCGATACGCTCATCGGTTGTGCAATCGCATGGTTAGCAGTGAACTTTATTTGGCCCGATTGGAACTTTCGTAATATCCCTGAAAATATACGCAAAAGTAGCCAAGCCACCATGAATTATTTGGATGCGGTCATCCAGCAATATCATCAAGGGCGTTCCAACGACCTTGAATATCGTAAAGCACGTCGTGCGGCACATAATGCCCAGATCGAGCTATCAAATATGATTTCGAGTCTCAGTACCGAACCACAGCCCAATCAAGAACTGATCCATTATGCATTTCGCTACTTGGTCTATAGCCATAGTCAGTTGAGCTACGTGTCTGCTCTAGGCCATCAACGTATTCAAATTCAAGATCAACATATTTTGGCGCTGTTAGATCAAAGTGCCGAATTAATCAAACACAGCTTGATCCAACAACAGCCGATTCCAAATCAACAGATTGAAGACATATTAATCAAAATTCAGCACTTAAATTCACAAGGTCAGGTCTCAGAGCAAAACCAATTACTGTTAAAGCAAATGAGTCTATTACTCGAGACCCTCACTGAACTGGTGATGTTGAAAAACAAACTTCTAGAACTCGAAATTCAGTAATCAACGGACACTGCATCCGTTCTAATTTATCCCTTGTTGCTGACGTGTTTGCATTACCTGTTTCAGCGCAGCACGCGGTTGAGCAAACCATAAAGCAATCAAAGCCACACTCGCGAGTGCAAAAGCCCAAATGTGGAAATGTGTATAAAGTACTCGTACCAATTCAATGATGACAAAGAAACTCATCATCATGATCATCGACACAGCGGCTGCAACCGTACCTTTCGATACTTCTGAAGACATCAAAGCAAAACGATACATCACTGAGAAGCTAATCCCTTCACCAAAACTAATCAAGGTCATACCAATCAGTAAGCATGGCACGAGATAGATCGGCCAAATCACACCAAGCAATAAGAACAACGTCCCGAATAACATGATGGGTAAACCCACCAAAATGGTTTTACCTAATGCAAAACGATCCATGACTTTGATCAAGACAATATTGCCGGCAATCAAACCAAAGAATATCGGGAACTGTGCCAAACCATATTGCATGCTGCTCAGTTTCAACTCATCCACCAAAATGATCGGTGACAAGGCAATCCATAGCATTAACGGCATCGCCACCAGTGGTAAAGCAAGGCTTAAACCCAAGAAATGACGATTGGTAAACACCTTTTTAAAGTCATCAAACATATAGCTAAAAGGCTGTTTCACTCTGCTTTGTTGTTGCGTTGGCATAAATTTCTTTAGACCAAACCAACTCAAGAATGAAACCGCGGCAATGGCGACAAAGCCCCAATGCCAAGAAATATGTTCAATGAGAAATGCACCGAGTACAGGACCAAGTAAAGGTGCCAATAATGAAATATTTGCCATCAGTGCCATGACTTTAATGGCATCTCGCTCTTCAAATGTTTCTTGGATTGCAGCATAACCAACCGCTGAAATAACAGTTAAGCCAATACCTTGCAAGAAACGCAATGCCAAGAATTGTTCAATATTATGCGTCAATAAAATCAACAAACAGCAGACTGTAAAGAATGCCACGCCTGCCAATAATACTGTTTTACGCCCAAGTCGATCTGAAAGTGGTCCAAGCAGCCAAGCGACACTGGCACCACCCAACAAATAGAATGACATCGACGAAGGTGCCCACGTCGCACTGACACCAAATTCTTGGGTAATCGACAGCATTGCAGGCTGTATCAAGTCATTACCAATATAAACCGCAAACTCAAATAGCACTAAAGCTAAAGGAAACATGAGCGTTATACGGTTTAACGTCATATTTTGATTATTCGTCATCATGTTCTATTCACAAAAACAACCAATTCGGGTGCGTCCCATTTCCATACAAAGAAAATAGGATCATCACCACACGATTTTATGGTTTAGATTTAAATTAAATTTTGATTTTCATGCTGTGAGAGCGCATGTAATAAATGTGAAAACACCGTATTCACTAGGTGTATATATAAGAAAAACAATCTATTTACGTGAGCTTGGTAAACGTTTTACCTTTTGGCAAAATTGCCAGACGCAACTTTAGCACTTTTTAAAAATGACCGCAATTTGAGCAATTGTTTTAATATGTGAATAACAATCAAGTTATCCACAGCTTTGCTGATCTTTCATTCAATTTTAAATGTTATGGACATAAATCAAACTGGAATGTCGCAGTGTTCTCCCCTCTAGCGCATTGATAACTTTGTTTCTTATTCACAACTTTCCAAACTGCTTGATCGCGTTTTAATTGATATGCGGTTCGAACAGCAATCACCGAATCATCAAGTTGAGTTTGTTCAACCGTAATTTCTGCCTCACTTGGATTTTCTGCGCTATTAAATTGTTGATCGATCTTTAAATTGGTTTCTTCATGGAATAGATTCGGTTGATCCAATAACACGGCATGTATCGCTGTACTTTTCTGTACTGCAGCTTGTTGTTGAGATTGTGCGATTGGCGGATTGCATGCCGTTAGAAATAGACTGCATCCTAAAACCATCCCAATTTTATGCATTTTGTACCTTTCCTATTTACCACATGCATCTATGCTACTATGCAAAATTGAATTTCAAAGCAATAAAATGTAAGTGACTTATGTGAGATTTGTTGTATTTATCAATCATTTGCATATCATCATAAGTAACTAAAAACACAAATTTTATAACACAAACATCACCACAGATTGAGCATAAACTCATGTCAGATTTAGCAAAAAAATTAACGATTGTTTTAATATTAAGTACCGCTATTGTCGGCTGTTCAAAAAAAGAAGAAGGCATGGCAAGTGATCCCTCTATTGCCGCAGAAAGAACAGCTTCAAATAGTGATATTGTTCAGGAAAATACTGTCAAAAATCCTGAACAATTGGTCGGCACGCAACAAAGTGCGCTAGAACAAAATCGCCAGTTGGTTAAAAGCGCTCAATTGCAATTTGAAGTCAAAGATGTATTACAAACGACTTCAGCTCTCGAACAACAGCTGTTGCAATACAACGGCTATATCGAAAACAAGCAAATTGACTATCAAGTGAGTGATCGCTCTCAACGTGATCGCATTGATGGAACCATTGATATTTATGAGAAAATAATACCATTCGTACAACTCACGGTCCGTATCCCAAATGATCAAGTGACTACTTTTTTAAATAAACTTTTACCTTTGATGTTGAACTTTAATACGCAGTCCTATGAAGCAAAACGTTATGAATTAAAGCTATTAGAAGAAAAGCTGAATACCGCAAATCAGAGTAATAGCGCATCAAATACGGTAAATAATCAACTACAACAACTCACTGATTTGGAAGTGAAAGATCGTTTGGCTTATAGCACTATTCGTTTGGAATTTTTCCAACAACCCAAAGTTCGTAAAAGCCATGACTTAAATATTCATCGAATCGCTACTATGGACAGTGAGCCGTTATTAACACGGATTGGAGAGGCATTTAAAGTAGGTTTATCTTATTTTAAAGAAACCATTTTATGGCTGATTCAGTTCTGGGCGTTCTTTCTTGTCATTATTGCTATTTGGGTGATCCGTAAAGCATATAGGCTGAGAAAACAAGGCAGTTAATTATTGATTTTTGATCAAGAGTCTTTTGCTGATTTACACATTTTTACTCATGAATAGATTTCCTAAAATGCCGTCAAGTTTTAGCAATCTATTTTTGAGTTATTCAATGAGCAATATTTTAATTATTAATGGTGCCAAGCAATTCGCCCATTCCAATGGTGAGTTGAATGACACCTTAACTGACTTTTCTGAAGGGCATTTAAAAAACTTAGGTCATCGTGTACAAGTCACTCGTACTGACAGTGACTATAACATCCAAGCCGAAATTGAAAAATACTTATGGGCAGATGTGGTGATCTATCAAATGCCGGGCTGGTGGATGGGTGCACCGTGGACGATGAAAAAATATATGGATGATATTTTCACGATTGGTCACGGCGTACTTTATGCCAGCGATGGGCGTAGTCGTTCAGACGCATTTAAAAAATATGGTTCAGGTGGTTTGATTCAAGGTAAAAAGTACATGTTATCGCTCACATGGAATGCACCGATGGAAGCATTTACTGATCCTGATCAATTCTTTCACGGCGTTGGGGTTGATGGAGTTTATCTACCTTTTCACAAAGCCAATCAATTCTTAGGTATGCAGTCGCTGCAAACTTTTATCGTGAATGATGTGATCAAAATGCCGAATGTTCCAAACTATATAGAAGCGTACAAAGTTCATTTAGATCAGCTTTTTGCAACTGCTAACTAAGACGGAAATAATATGCTTACTATTATCGCTGAAATCCGTACTCATCAAGGTACTGAACATCGCCAAGCAGTGTTAGATGCTTTCCAAAAAATCATTCCAACTGTACTGGCAGAAGATGGTTGTCATGGTTATACGCCATTGATTGATCATTTACCTGCAATTGAAATGCAGACACAGGATGAAAATAGCATTGTGATGTTGGAGCAATGGGAAAGCACAGCTCATCTTGAAGCGCATATGCAAACGGCACATATGCTGAAGCATTTTGAGGCGACCAAAGATCATGTAGCTGATGTAAAAGTGCGTATTTTGGAAAGTGGGATTTAGAACAAAGATTGGTTATTTATCAAATCCTCATAAAATATATGATACTCGGTAATGTCATCTGCAACCTGCGTGATTTCAAGAAGATGCTGTTTCTGCGATAAATTTTAATTAATGCAAGAAGTGAACAGGTTTTGCAGATGACAATGCCTTTGGTTACTTTGGGCAAAACCAAAGTAACTCCAGCCGAAGGCTAATCTTAAATATGAATGAGAACACAATACGACTCCGCCAAGATAAAGCAAAATATAAGCAAATGATTTTACTTATAATAATGCTGCTTCAAATGGCGACTATATTCCGTTAAATAACGCTCTAAGCCCTCTCGACGATCAGCTTTTTGCATTTCTTTAGCAGCTAATTGCTCAATCTTAGTTTCCAGTAAATTAAGAATCGCTGCTTGTTCCACTTCAGGAAGTTGGGCTTTTTCTTTCTGCTGCTTTTTAATTTCTAAATAATCTTCCGCCCAGTGACGCAATGGATCATTTGAATCAACTTGTGCAAATAAATCAGTGATCAATAATTCGGGCATCACTTCTTGGGTTGCCAACTCAGCCGACATCAAACCACGAATCGAATAAAATACTTTTTTATAAGTAAAGTTATCTGCGGTTTGCATCACTTTCATCCCACCTTTGGCGAGTGACAAATAGTGGTGATACAACGCGCTATAGTCGATTCGCTCAAGCAATCCATCTCGAAAGGTTTGCCATTCTGGAAAGGCATTAAAATAAACAATATGTGCTCGCACCCACTCCAAAACCGTGGGGTTACTTTTAGCCAATAGCCCAAACATTTTGTCTAAATCATAAGAAACGAAATCAAAATCCCCATCCATGATCTCAATTAGATCACGGTACTTTTTATAGTCAAAATACTGTTCTTTACTCGGTAAATGAAAACCACGCACATCATAGTCACTGTCAGGGCTAGCCATCCCCCATAAACGGCTACCACTTTCAATATAAAATAATGGGATATCTTGGCGTTGTTGAAACAGTTTTTCGATTTCGTGATGGATGTTCATTTATATTACTTCATGATTTAAAAATTAAGACTTGAGAGAGACAATAATATTTTTTACTGTTCTAGTTCATTTGATTTTAAAAAGATAACCATTTGATAAAATCAATGTCTATTCAATATAACAAATAGGATCATTCATGCAACTGACTTATGCTGGACAGGTTTTCTTAGTAGTCGTTGCGATCTTGAGTGTTTGGTCTTTTGTTCTGACAAAATTTTGGCTCAAGCGTTTAGCCAATAATCGTGAAAGCAGCAAGCTTGAATTTAGTTATTTATTCGTGGTTGTTTTTAGCATTAGTTCTTTATTCTTCCCCTTTACCTATTGGGTTTCACAAGCCGTCTATGGTTTAGCGACCAAACCAAGCTATGATGCAACGGTAGTGAGTTATACCTCTGAATGGGTCGATACTGAACGTACTGATTCCAATGGACGTAAATATAAAACCCAAACCTTAATGCACACTGCTCAGGTCCAATTCAAAGATGATCAAAACAGAATTTTAACCTTAGATAATTCAGTTCGTTCTGGGGATACTCCTGTGGTGGGAGATCATATTACAGTTGTTTATGGAGCTGGGGATCAAACCGTACAAGAAAAGAGTTGGCGAACGGGACTCCTATTTGCCGCAACCCTATTTATGCTGTTTGTTATGGGCTATATCTTGGTCATGATTATTGCGTATGGTTTGAATCGGGATATGGCGCCATATCGCAAGTTTGCCAATCTGCTTATTTTTAGAGTTACGATTCCATTAGGTACTATGGCAATGTTTGCGATGTTGTCTTATTCGGTTTTTGCTTATTTCTTTTTAGGCAATCCACGTGATTTACCTGTGTGGGTGGTTGCGATTTGTGGCTTCTTCTCGGTATGTCTTTTGCCACTAATTTATCATATTTTGACGGGTTGGAAGGCGTATGAGAAATAAATCCAAATTTACTATCGCATGGGCGGCATGGATGCCGCCATGTAGAACTGCTGTACAAGGATGTACTGTCAGTTCTACAAAGGATTTTTGCCTACTTTTGATCCTTCAAAAGTAGAAAACATCAATACCAATATTCCTCAGAACTCACTAGCTATCAGCGAGACTATGTAGATTTTTTTTAAATATAGATTACCTATGATTTTATTTAACAATAAAAAAGCGCATCTCTCGATACGCTTTTAACAGAAATTCTTTTATTTAATCAAGCATTAAAGATCAAACAATTTCCCAGGGTTCATAATCCCATTCGGATCAAATGCCAATTTCAATGCTTTCATATATTCAATTTCTTCAGGCGAACGAGAATACTCCAAATATGGCTTCTTGGTCATGCCCACACCATGCTCGGCAGAAATCGAACCATCATATTTTTTCACAGTCTCAAACACGTATTTATTCACCACCTGACACTTAGCAAAAAACTCATCTTTGGTGAGGTTCTCAGGTTTTAAAATATTTAAGTGCAAGTTACCGTCACCAATATGACCAAACCAACAGATTTCAAAGTCTGGATAATTGTCTGCAACAATTGCATCAATTTCTTTGATAAATGCAGGTACATGGGTAATTAGTACTGAAATATCATTTTTATAAGGAATAAACGGCGCGATTGACTCTGAAATATCTTCACGCAAACGCCATAAGCTTTGCGCTTGATCTAGACTTTGGCTCATCACACCATCAATGACCCAACCCTGTTCCATACAATGCTCAAAAATCTGCATGGCTTTATCCATGATTGGCTCATACGGCGCTTCAAATTCGAGTAATACATAGAACGGGCATTGCGTTTCAAATGGACGCTGTACATGACCGCGATCCAAAACTTTTTGCATTGCGACTTCACCAAAGAACTCAAACGCGGTTAAGTCAATTTCTTTTTGGAAAGCATGCAATACAGGCATCACCGCTTCAAAGTCAGGTGTACCCAACACCATCACTTGCAGGTTTTGTGGTTGACGTTCCAACTTAATCTCAGCTTCAGTGACTAAACCAAGCGTCCCCTCACCTCCGATGAATAAATGCTGCAAGGCGTAACCCGTGGCATTTTTAATCATGCCTTTATTGATACGAAGAATATCGCCCTTACCTGTCACCACAGTCAGACCAAGCACCCAGTTTCGGGTCATACCGTATTTGATAACTTTAATGCCACCTGCATTGGTTCCGATATTGCCGCCGATTTGGCTTGAGCCTGTTGAGGCAAAATCAACTGGATAATACATTCCTTGTTGTTCGGCATAGTTCTGCAACTGTTCAGTGACCACACCAGCTTGAACACGTACCATACGATCGGCTGGGAAGAACTCCAAGATTTGGTTCATCTTGTCAAAGCTAATCACGATCTCACCGTTGGCTGCCACTGCACCTGCTGAAAGCCCAGTACGCCCACCTGACGGCGTAATCGCAACATTAAACTGATTAGCAAGTTTAACGATGGCTTGAACCTGTTCCGTGCTTGAAGGAAAAACGATGACTGAAGGGTTCGGATCAAAATGTTTAGTATGATCTCGTCCCCAATTTTCCAAACTATCCGCATCGGTTTTAATACGGTTTTCACCCACAATTGCCGTTAATTGGGTCAATAACTCAGGTGTTAAAGCGACTGAAGCATTCATCGTTTACAGGCCTAGCAAGAAGTAAATATAGGACTTTTGAATAACAAGTAATGATCTTTCAATCTCTTGAAGCGTTGATCATTGAAGGTATCCAAAATATAGAAACTTTACAGAACAGCTCAAACCATTTGATTTCTAGGTTTGACCATCAGATAACTACATTTTACATAGAAGCGAGCATTGGATAAAGCATTGCATCAAGATACTGTCATAAGACACGGTCAATCCTGAAAATCAATCAACATTTCCATGGAAAATGATCAGTATTTCCACGCTGGAATTTGCAATGAAATCGCCCTCATTTTGATCAAACATGGTATGATACGGCGATTTAAATTCGACCTGATATAGCGTAGAGCCGTTATGAGCCAACATCTATCACTCCCTAAAGATAAAATCCGTTTTCTATTGTTAGAGGGCGTTCATCAAAATGCCATCGATACTTTAAACGCTGCGGGTTATACCAATATCGATTACCACAAAACTGCACTTGAAGGCGATGCTTTAAAAGAAGCAGTCAAAGATGCTCACTTTATTGGTATTCGTTCGCGCACTCAATTGACTGAAGAGATCTTTGAAGCAGCGAATAAATTGATTGCGGTAGGTTGTTTCTGTATCGGTACCAACCAAGTCGATTTAAAAGCAGCGATGTCTCGTGGTATCCCTGTTTTCAACGCACCGTATTCAAATACTCGTTCAGTGGCTGAATTGGTTCTAGCAGAAGCAATTTTATTACTTCGTCGCGTTCCTGAAAAATCAAAAGATACCCATGCAGGCGGCTGGAACAAAGCAGCAGTTGGTTCTTTTGAAACACGTGGCAAGACTTTAGGTATCGTCGGTTACGGTTCAATCGGTTCACAACTTTCTGTTTTAGCTGAAAGCTTGGGTATGAAAGTGATCTACTTTGATGCTGTGACTAAATTACCTCTAGGTAATGCACGTCAAGTGGGTTCTATGGATGAGTTGTTAGCGACTGCTGATGTGGTTTCTTTACACGTTCCAGATGTTCCATCAACGCGTAATTTCTTCAAGAAAGAACAATTTGCGAAAATGAAACAAGGTTCAATCTTCATTAATGCTGCACGTGGAACATGTGTGATTATCGAAGACTTAGCCGATGCGATTAAATCGGGTCACATTGCTGGTGCCGCGGTTGACGTCTTCCCGAAAGAGCCAAAGGCCAATGGTGAAGAATTTATTTCACCGCTTCGTGGTTTAGACAACGTTATTTTAACACCACACGTGGGTGGTTCTACCATGGAAGCGCAAGCGAACATTGGCTTAGAAGTTGCTGAAAAATTCGTTTCTTATTCAGATAAAGGTATGACACTTTCTGCGGTGAACTTCCCAGAAATCGCATTGCCACTTTCTGATGGTCAGCATCGTTTGCTTCACATCCATAAAAACGTTCCGGGTGTGTTATCTAAGATCAACACCTTATTTGCAGAACAAGGCATCAACATTTCGGGTCAGTCTTTAATGACCAAAGGTGATATCGGCTACCTCGTTATGGATGTCGATGCATCTGCTTCTCAAGAAGCACTTGATACCTTAAGCCATGTTGAAGGTACGATTCGCGTTCGCGTATTGTTCTAAAACACGCTGACTTAAAAAAATCACAGCTTTGGCTGTGATTTTTTTTGCTGCGCATTAATAGCTGTTGATACTCAACCTTAAGCACAGTTTGGAATAACCACGCCATTATTATCTTTGGCTTGATCATTGCCCCAACGTGACAGCATAAACGCAGACACCCATTGATTGGTTGGGCCTACATCTAAGTCTGTTTTTAACCACCAATGATTCCATTGTGCGCCTGTCGCATTCTGAACTTTTGGTCCCCACACCTTACAGTAAACGTAACTCGTGCCTTTATACAGCGTTCCAGTAACCGTACCTCCGGGGCTAGAACGACCATTGGCATCGCCCCACGTATCTACCCAATATTTATTTCCAGTCGGTGGAGGTGGCGGTGTTGTATTCGTACAGTTTGCACTGGTTCTGACTAAAGGTGAGTTTGGTACCATATATAACCATTCACCTTGGAGTATCGGGTTCACAATATGCTGATTGCCTGCATCATTCAGACCCGGTGCATATAACTGTTCATAATGTAAATGAGGAATACCGGGTGATCCGACATCTCCCATATAGCCCACCACATCACCTTGTTTAACCGTTGTACCAACAGGCACATGGCTACTCATATGCATATAGGTGCTAAACCAACCATTGCCATGTCGAATTTCGATCCCACCGGGATAGAACGTCTGATGGACCAAACCATCTGCCGATGCAGTAATTGGACTGCCTGTAAACATGCCCATACGATACATATCAATTTTTTTATCATCAGGATTATGCCCTTGATAGGTTTTTAATTCGATTTGCGCACCGCAAGGAAAAGGAAGTTTAAAAGCAGGACGATTCGGTAATGGATCAGCAGAAAAAGAATGCGTTGAAACCATTGCAAGCACTGCACAGGCGATGGTTTTATATCTATTTTTTAGAATAAAGCTGGTCATTAATGGCGGGATTTGTATTTCAAACATCGTTTATTATCCTTATTATTGGACTGCTTCCATAAAGCCTTTGTATTTCTCCCGATGAGAAAAATATAAAAGACTCAATATTCATGAAAGAGATTTATTGATCAGTTTTTTTATTTTTTAGATATGCTGTTCCATTGAACAGCATATTGTCATTAGATCGCTTAAATATTAAGGACAGTTTGGAATCACAGTACCATTATTATCTTTAGCTTCATCATTACCCCAACGTGACAGCATGAAAGCTGAAACCCACTGATTGGCTGGACCTACATCTAAATCGGTTTTTAACCACCAATGATTCCATTGTGTTCCAGTCGCGTTTTGGATTTTTGGTCCCCAAACCTTACAGTAGGTATAATGTGTGCCCTTGTATAAAGTGCCCGTAACCGTACCGCCCGGACTAGAGCGACCATTGGCATCGCCCCATGTATCCACCCAGTATTTATTTCCAGTTGGTGGAGGCGGCGGTGTTGTACCACTACATCCATTATCACTGGTCAAGACTCTTTGACCGTAACTGTATGGATAAGGTGCCAGTGACTTGCCATTGATGACAATGCTTTGCGCTGAATTATTCAGACGCTGTTCAAAGTGTAAATGCGCACCCGTACTTTGCCCTGTACTTCCTACCGTACCAATTTGATGACCCTGACCAATTGAAGCACCGACATTGACATTAATGCTATTCAAATGAAAATAGTGGGTAGACCAACCGTTGCCATGATTGACCACCACCATATTGCCAGCACCACCATTCCAGCCAATAGAACTTACCGATACTGTTCCACCTGCTGAAGCCAATACGGCGGCACCTGAAGTTGCTCCATTATCCCATCGTACCCAGTCCAAGGCATTATAATTATGACCTGAGTAGGTGCTATAACTCCACGTTTGTCCACAGGCGAAAGGGGCTTTGAAGGAAGGCGTAGCGTAAGCTGCAAAAGGAACGAATGTCATTATACCAATGGCAAAAGCTCGTTTTAGTTTTAACATTTAATTGTCTCCATCATTATTATTTCATTTAAAGCATTATCATTTTTAGCGTTTTAATTAAGATGTACGGGGTCTTGATTGCCCCAAAATTTTATAGCAGACAAATCGTAAATTTGGTGTGTGAATCAGACGAACTGCATGCTTTCAAGCGACTATTCACACGATTAGCAGACCATTGCACGCTAAGAAAAAATTATATGACTTACACTTTCCAGCATTTACTGAGCAACCAATCTCAAAAAGGAACTGCATTTCGCGCCAATCAACCAAATGCACAAATAAATAATATTTAAAAGAATATTAAAGTTAATTCAAGAGCCACGAGCGTATAAGACCCCAGCCCGTAATAAACTAAAATTCTGCTCGTCTCAACCCAGATCTTTGGTTAGAATTCAATTATTATGTGAAAGTTACACTAACTCAATTGCTGATTAAATGTCCAACTCAATTCTAAAGTCACCGCTGTCTGCCATAGCACTATTGATGCTTGCGATGATCTGTGTCCAAGGCAGTGGTTCTTTAGCCAAAATGTTATTTCAGAGTTTTCCAGTATTAACGGTCTCTGCGATGCGCTTGTGTTTTGGTGCACTCATTTTGGCTGTGATTTTTAAAATCTGGACCATTGATTTTCGTACAGTTCGCTGGAAAGCCATCCTGAGTTATGGTGTTGCGTTGGCAGGTATGAATGGGTTGTTCTATTTATCGCTTGAACGTTTACCTCTGGGTCTTGCCGTTGCGTTTGAGTTTATTGGACCTTTAAGTGTCGCGCTCTACTACGCTCGCCAAAAATATGACTTTATCTGGGTCGGTTGTGCGATTTTGGGCTTAGCGTTATTGTTCCCAATGCAACAAGCCCAACAAAGTCTCGATTTGGTGGGGGTATTTTTTGCTGTCAGTGCAGGTGCGTGTTGGGCCATGTATATTATTGCAGGACAGAAGCCCTCAGGCATTTCTGGCAACCATACGGTTTGTTTAGGCATGAGTATTGGTATGCTCTGTTTACTGCCATTTGCTGCTTTTTCTGGAGCGATGGATCGTGTGTTCGAACTCCCCAATTTATATTATTTTATTGGGCTTGCTATTCTCGCCAGTGCCTTGCCATTCTCATTGGAAATGATCGCTTTGCGTAATCTGACACCTTTGAGTTTTGGCACATTAATGAGCTTAGAACCTGCTGTTGCCGCGCTTTCTGGATTTGTATTTCTCGGTGAAAAACTATTGTGGAATCAATGGCTCGCTCTTGCCACGATCATCATCGCCTCAATCGGTTGCACCTTTACCATGCAACGCTCTCGTCAACAAAAAGAGGTTAAATAAAATGCCGCTTTGCAATAAAAATGTACCTGTCCGAGCGTATGATCATCATGCCTGTTGTTTAGGTTTTCTTAAACTTATTTTGTAGATCTGCCATGAAAAATCTTCAATTGGTTGCAGTGCTATACATGGTTTTATCCATGGTTGCCTATCAAATTAGTGCCTCATTTGCCAAGCAACTGATCACCACACTCGACCCACTGACAGTGACGATTTTAAGGCTTTGCTTTGCGACTATTATCGTGGCAATCATGTTCCGTTCATGGACGGTTATATCCAAACTCAAACAACTCAAATGGCGAGATCTATTGCTTTATAGTGCTTCTCTGGGCTGTATGAATATCTTGTTTTATACCTCTTTAGGCAAACTGCCCCAAGGGATTGCCGTGGGTTTGGAGTTCATTGGACCTTTGAGTTTGGCCTTACTCTCAATCAAACAGCGTAGTGATTATATTTGGGTGATTTTTGCAATATTAGGGATTGCACTGATGGTCCCATGGCACGATGCCAACCAAGACAATTTTTCTTATATTGGGGCAGCTTGTGCTCTCGGTGCTGGGTTTTTCTGGGCCTTTTATATTTATTATGGACATCGTGTTGCACAACAAAATATCGGCATGCATGCGCTCACCATTGCGATTGGTTTATCGGCATTGATCCTATTGCCTTTTGGTTTATGGAATAATGCCCCAGTCTTACTTGACACCCAATACTGGGGTAAAGCCTTAGTCATTGCAGTGCTAGCGACAGCTATACCTTATGCACTCGACTTAATGGCCCTCAAACGCTTAAGTAAACTCAGCTATGGCACGCTCACCAGTCTAGCACCCGCATTAGCTGCTTTGGCAGGCCTAGTCATCCTGCATGAGCAAATCAGCTTGATTCAATGGGTTGCACTTGCTTGTATTATGGCGGCATCCATCGGTGTAACTTTACGCGGGGAAAAACAAGTTCCGTGACATGGTGAAGGAACACTGAATATTAAGTTTCAGAGACCTTATATTTACCATATTCCTTTAAATATTTCTGAGCGAGGCTTTCTTTCTCGCGATCAGAGAGGATTTTCCCAGCCTGTTGAAAAAACGTATGTTCTTCTTCTTTTAAGTGATGATGAACTGTCTCACTGAGCTGTTTAGCAGTTGCCAACCAGCTCGGATTACTCATATCTGTTACTTCTAGTTTCTCGATCAACTCATCCATTTCATGATGCTCCGCCAAAGCATGGCGGGTAATACCTAAACCCACATCATCAAACATTAGTGGAATATATAAATAGCGATCCTCGGCAACCGAATGAGCATATAATTCATTTTTCAATAATTTAAATAATTGTTTTCGTTCATCGCTCATACCACTGGTCGCAATGAGTTTCTGAGCTAGACTACGTTGTTGCTCATGACTTTCTCGGAGTGCTTCAAATATATTCATCGATCACCTCTAGGATTGGCTGACATCATCAACATAGGATTTAAATCCATTATCATGTTGTTGTGCTTGGCTGATCTTTCATAATAGAAAGTGTTGTTTTTTTATACAGTGCTATTTAAGTATGTTTTTGTCGTGAAAATTTAATGTTTAGATTCAAGCTGCAACCAAAATCTGATAGCCCAAGCGACAAATTAAGATACTCACCAAAATCAGAAAGAGAATCCGGATAAATCCACTGCCATATTTTAAAGCCAAACGAACGCCCAATAATGAACCCGCAATATTTGCCACAGCCATCATCAAACCTAGACCAAATAGCACATGCCCGGTCGGAATAAAAAAGCTCAAAGCTGCCAAATTGGTCATAAAATTTCCGATTTTAGACAGGGCTGAAGCATGTAAAAAATCGACCTGTAAAAAACGGATAAAGAAGAAAATAAAGAAACTACCCGTTCCTGGACCAAAAATTCCATCATAAAAACCTATCGCAAGACTACCGATTGCAGCAAAAATCAGTAACTTTGGTGTGATGCGTTGATCCACATGGACTTGGCCAAACTGCTTTTTCATTAAAGTATAAATCGCAATCACGATCAGCATGACCAAGACGAAAGGTCTTAATATATGAGTTGGAATCATCGAGACACATGCAGCGCCAGCAAAAGAGCTCACAAAGGCAAAGATCGCAATAACCACCAACAACGGCCACTTCAATTTAACTCGTCGTACAAATGAAAAGGCTGCTGAAGCTGTACCACAAATCGAGGCCAATTTATTGGTTCCGAAAATGGTGGCTGGGGCTGTCTGAGGTAATGCCCCCATCAAGGCAGGAATTTGGATCAATCCCCCACCGCCAACAGCCGCATCAATTGTTCCTGCACAAAACGCAAAGAACACGAGACTCAGTATCAGTTCCCATTCCATCGATGATTACTCTACAAATTCAAGAGGCGTTTTGGCACTAGACGTTTCTTATCGGTGATTTCAGCCAAACCTAAACAACGTTCACCATCGAACACCAATACTTCTGCAACAGCCTCATGCTCAATATTACTTTCCTGACCGTTGCCAAAATACTTTTCACGTCCTTCTGGCAACTGAACTCTAGGAAAATGCGCAATAGGTGCATAGACGGGAAGTAATAAAGCATCTCGTTGTTCTAGCGATAAGCTTTCCAAATACTCAATGGTGTAGTCTGGATTTATCTCAAAATGACCTGTTTGAATACGATGCAAATGAGTCAAATGTCCACCGCAACCTAAGGCTTCACCAATATCCTCACCGAGCACACGGATATAAGTCCCTTTTGAACAAGTCACATCTAAAGTCAGACTATCTTCAGTAAAGCTCACCAAAGTTAAGTCATAAATCGTGACTGGACGTGCTTCTCTTTCAATCTCAATGCCTTGACGCGCCAACTCATACAACGGACGCCCATCCCGTTTTAAAGCTGAATACATTGGTGGAATTTGCTGAATATCACCACGAAATTGCGCCAATACCTGTTCAATACTTTCTTGGGTTAGATGTGGTACTTCTCTCTGCTGGAGAATTTCACCTTCGACATCACCTGTCGTGGTCGTTTGACCCAATTTGACTGTAGTTTGATAACGTTTGCTTGAATCGAGTAAGTAATGTGAAAACTTGGTTGCTTCGCCCAAGCATATGGGTAATAGTCCCGTCGCCAAAGGATCTAAAGACCCTGTATGCCCTGCTTTCTGAGCATTAAACAGTCGACGTACTTTTTGCAATGCTGAGTTTGAACTGATTCCTAAAGGCTTATTTAATAAAAACACACCACTTAGATGACGATAAGCACTTTTTTTCATAAATAAGAGTCAAAATACAAAGATGCATTTTAGCAAAACTATCTAGAAAAAGTTGCACCTTTAACTCATGGTCAAGGCAAATAAAGACCTATTGG
Source organism: Acinetobacter sp. 3657 (assembly GCF_031456775.1). Taxonomy (NCBI): domain Bacteria; kingdom Pseudomonadati; phylum Pseudomonadota; class Gammaproteobacteria; order Moraxellales; family Moraxellaceae; genus Acinetobacter; species Acinetobacter sp. 3657. The sequence continues at coordinate 82,677 of NZ_JAVDVH010000003.1, forward strand.
CATAAAAAAATGCGCCTATTGGCGCATTTTTTTGCTTTAAAACAACGTTAAAATTAACCTTGTTTACGAGCTGGTAACTTTTCACGAATACGTGCAGCTTTACCAGTCAATCCGCGTAGGTAGTAAAGTTTCGCGCGACGTACATCACCACGACGTTTCACTTCAATTTTAGCAACAACTGGAGAGTGAGTTTGGAAAACACGCTCAACACCAACACCGCTAGAAATTTTACGAACAGTGAAAGCTGAGTTCAAACCACGGTTTTTCTTCGCAATCACAACACCTTCATAAGCCTGAAGACGTTCACGGTTACCCTCTTTTACTTTTACCGAAACAATAACTGTGTCGCCTGGAGCAAAAGATGGGATATCAGTTTTCAACTGTGCATTTTCAATTACTTGAACTAAAGGATGTTTACCACTCATTGTGGGAATCTCCATAATTGCGGGAGAGAAGAGGTCTCTTACACCGCTGGGGATAGAGGCTAAAGCGCATATCGACCCGTTTAACTTTCTCTTCACGACAGACTGTCTTAAAGAGCCTATTTATACTTAAATAATTTTAAGTATCTAAACTTTGCAGCCATTTTTTTTGCTGCTTGGTCAACTCGACTTTTTCCACCAACTCTGGTCGGCGATCTAAAGTCCGTTGATAGCGCTGCAAAAACCGCCATTTCTCGATATTGGCATGATGTCCAGATTTTAAAACCTCTGGAACATCCAAACCTTCGAAATGATCAGGCTTGGTATATTGTGGACAATCCAATAAACCATCCACAAAAGAATCTTGTACTGCCGACTGGTCATCTGACATAACATTCGGCAAACGTCGAATGATACTATCAAGCAATACCATCGCAGGCAGTTCACCACCCGATAAAACGTAATCCCCAATTGACCATTCTTGATCAACATAATGCTGGATTAAACGTTCATCGACTCCTTCATAACGCCCACACAATACAATCAAACCATCATAGTCGACAAATTGTTGTACTGCCTGTTCATTTAAGGTTTGCCCTTGCGGTGACATATACACCACAGGTGCATGAACACAGCCTGCTTGCGTAGCGAGTTGTTTGGCATGGCAAATCGCTTTCGCCAAAGGCTCAGCCATCATCACCATACCAGGACCACCACCAAATGGACGTTCATCCACTCGTTTGTAGTTGCCCTCAGCAAAATCTCGTGGGTTGATGCAAGTGACTTGCACGATGTCACGTTTCGATGCACGCCCGCTAATCCCGTATGCTGTAATCGCTTCGAACATCTCAGGAAATAATGTGATGACTGCAAAAAACACCGCAGACTCCTTTATTATCCTGCTGCGCGACTATCCTCTAAAGGATTAGTAATCTACGCCCCAATTGACGTAAATACGACCAGCTTCAAGATCAACGCGTTGTACCACATCTTTATGCCAAGGAATCATGCGTTCCTCAGAGTCAACGCTGTCAAGGGTTGCTTTTACAACCATGACTTCATTGGCACCCGTTTCAAACAGCTCATAGATTTGACCGAGATTAACTTCCTGCTCTTCATCATCCAAACCGAACACGGTTAAGCCTTTAAGATCAGACCAGTAATACTCGTTCACATCCGCTTTTGGAAGCTGTGATTTGGCAATCCAGATATCAACACCAACTAAGTTTTCTGCGCCAGTGCGATCATTTACACCTTTTAACGCAACAACCAAGCCTTTGCCATGTGGTTTCCAACGTTTTACATCGATTGTTTGCCAACCTGCCTTGGTCTCAATGTACCAAGGAAGGTAGTCAAACATATTGCTCATAGGTTCAGTATTTGAATACACCCAGAGCCACCCATTCAATCCATAAGCTGAACGTAACTGTCCAATCTGAATACGATCTTCTGGTACATTCTGTATTGGTGTCATGGGTTACCTACTACAATACAAATATTATGCAGCAGCTACAGCTTTCTTAGCTTGAGCAGCTAAAGAAGCAACACGCTCTGAAGGTTGAGCGCCTTGAGCAACCCAGTGTGCAAAACGATCAGCATCTAAACGAAGTTTTTCCGCTTGACCTTGTGCAGTTGGGTTAAAGAAACCGATACGCTCGATGAAACGACCATCACGCGCATTGCGGCTATCAGTCACAATAATTTGATAGAATGGACGTTTTTTTGCACCACCGCGCGCTAAACGAATAACAACCATGAGAACAACCTTATAGTTTTTACGGATTATCCCTGCGCCGACCATCGGCAGCATTTCAAACCCCTTTAATAGAGGGCGACATTCTACGTTAAATTTACACTGAAAGAAAGATCAAATATTAAGTTATCCGCAGCTTTGAATTTAAATGATTGAAATCCAAATTCATTACCAATCTTCTGATTCTGTACCACAACTCTGATTGGTAATATTGGCCGTGGTTTTTGTTTTACATTTTATGCCCGTACTGGTGAATAATAAGGAATAATTACGGGGACTTTGGCTTTCGGCTTTGAGTGACCAAGCCTGTGAATTTAGGTTCAAATTCAATGTAAATTTTTGCTTTCCAGTTGTCGTATCCAATGGAATCAGCAAAGTTGTATTGGTTGCATTCGGAACATCGAAGTAAGGTCCTTTATTTGTAGAGGTTCCTTTCAATACGAAACCATCATAACTAAAGTTACGTGTCCGATGTTTTTCTAATAGAGCTGCGACTTTATGCATCTCTTGTTGTGCCGTTGATAGATCTGCACGGCGTATATAAATGTCATAGCTGGGGATCGCTATCGCTGCCAAAATAGCAATGATAGCGACAGTGACCATCAGTTCAATGAGTGTAAATGCCGATTGTTTATTCATTGCTTTCATACCATTTGAGTGGCACGATTTGACGGCGCATGGTGTTGATTGGCATTGCATTGCCACCAACGATGCTATCTTTGGCATTTGGGTTTAAAATTTGGCGTGTCGCCTCATTTTTCTTGTCGAGTCCAGTACCAACACCCGCCATAACATCAACAATACCTCGCCCTGCGCCAAAGCTCATTTCGGTAACGTTTTGCTCACAAATACCAAAAGGTAAACAGTAACGTTGAACCGTAGTAATACCTTGTGCTTGTACCCGACAACCATCAGTTGTACCGTTCGGATTATAAACACTGGCATATAAGCTTTTATTCATCACCACCATTTCACCCAACACCTTACTCGCCGCGGTATTGGTTATCGGTTTTTCATTACCATTTTGATCAAGTTGCTTGCCAATCACTGTTTCAGCCGATACATACCAACCATTTTGCACTCGCTTATTACCTGAAGTTTGTAGATCAGCTAGCGTTAAAGCTGCACCATTTAAATCAGCGACTTTCATTTCTTTTAAATCGCTTAATAAAAATTTTGCTGTGGTACTTCGGGCTGCAAATTTAAAATTAGGATGAATCACTTCTCGATCAAAAAGATTATAAATCGTACTGGTTGAACTTTTATCACTAAATGGAAGGCTACGGTTTCCTGAAGCAATGCTAATCACTGCACGGGGTTGTTCATAACCATATACACTAAAATTAGGCGCTTCATAAAAACGCTCTTTTGAATTTGTAAATATAAGGCGAGCAAATCCAGCGTTATTGCCCACACCTAACTTCGAATCAAAATCTATACGCCAAACCTGTCCACCCAAATCTCCAAAATAAAGATGATCTGTCAAACCATCGCCATTACGGTCTGCGGTATTAATCCGGCTCACCACACTATATTTCATGGCTTCAATCTTTAAACTACTGGCAGCATTGGCACTGGCCCACCATAAAAGCGCGCCATTTTCAGCATCAAACATATATATACCAGCACCTTTTTCATTTGCTTGGTGTGTATAGTTTTGATCTTCATACCGAGCGTCATAACCACCACCGACGATCATGACGCGTTTCAATTCACCTTTCCATGCGACCTGAGTAATGGTTGGTTTTGACCAGCTTTGCCCCATTTGACTCAAGGCTGTTTGTGTATTCGTGTCATCTATAATCGTATCTTGATTAATGATGCGTTTATGGTCAGGATCAATATGAAATTTAAGTTTCGGAGTATTTAAACTCACCAAGTCAAGTGCATAGTAACTCCGTCCACCCATACGTAAACCACCATAAGCAATTTGTTTTCCCTTTGGTGCTTTACTATTTGATGAGTCTGTTGAACCAACGGTAGCTATAACTTTACTGCTCCCGTTACTCGCTTTTTTCATGCCATAGACATATTCACTATATAAGGTCCAAGCTCCATCTATGCCGTATGCCATATTGGCTTTTAAGCCTGTTTTTTCTTTTAAGAAGGCATTCCTTTGTCGGCTATTTTCAAGCATTTCATTTGGAACAAAAGCAAACTGCTCTTTTCCAGTTTCAGCATCAACTACATGAAGTAAACCTTGTGTTGTACCAAACAACATATAATCTTTTCGAGTATCCTCTACAACATCACCATTTGCGTCAAAAGTCGCTTCTTGGGTCAATTTTATTGGCGTAGAATGTAGATTCATGCCCACTTGCCAATTACTACGATTGGCTTCAGTTAGATCATTTGCGGTCGCGCCCTTCTCTAACTTATAACCCAATAAACTCATAAGATAATAATCTTCATCCTTCACATTATCTCGCTTATTTGGTTCAAGCACACAACGACTTTGATTTGAAGTGTCTAAATAATGATTATCAATGGCTTTAAGTTGACGTGTAGCTGTAAATCGAATATTACCCTGACCATCATTTTCACAATCACGATTAATCAATAAAGTACGTCCAGTTGTATTTTCAGTGGTACTTAAATCCTCAAGTTTGGCGAGCAGACCACCTTTATTCCAATCTTTTACATCATAACTAGGTGCACTTGTACTCCACGCATCTTTAAGCTTATAAACAGAATTATCATCTTGGGTGTAATATTTTTTGAAGTTCCCCAACCAACTGGCTTTTTCGGTCGGTTCAAACATACTTTTATAGACATCATTGCTCATACGATATGGGGTAAGCGGATCAGCAGGAAGCGTTTGCAAACCAATTGGATCGGACTCCATTTCGACAAGGCTTTGGTTAAAATCCAAAATCCCCTCAGCAATACTTTGAGCACTAGATAGTTGATACCAACCGCCGCCGCCATGCACTCCCCAACGTGCCAAGTTTGCAACATCTGCATTATAAGCAGCTTGATCTAATGGTACAGGCAGTACGTTATTGAGTATTTTATTAAGCTTTTCAATTAAATCCCCTAAACCAAGCAACGATAGAACGGGATTTAATGCTTTTACAATATTTGCTACAGGTTGTAGTAGGCTTGATAAAACGGTTTTCGGTGCTTGAATCATCCCTAATTCGTCTGAGGTTTTGGCATTTGGAATATGGGCAAAGTCGCGGCCGATCCCGCCAACACCTGTTTTTATACCGACACCATTATTATAAGTACCTTCTTTTAGAATGCCTGCATAGTTTGCAATACAGTTCCAAGTCGCGGATGATGAACCATTTGTCCAGCCACTTGGAACAGTGCCACAATTAAAAACGGTATTACTGGATGGGTCTAATGATCGACTCATTAATTTACGAACAGGATTATTGCTGGCGTTAAATGGCTCTCTTGTTGCCCCTCCTAATAACCCATCAAGTAAATTTGGATTTAAATCTGGGACACTGCCTGTCAAAACATACAAACCTTTAGCACTACACTCAGCACTCGTTGCTGGCGGTCCAACATAACGATTACCAGATTTACTAGCATCGGCAGATACAGGGAAACCGCTATATGCAGATGTATATTGAAGATTTCCATTATAACGATAGAAAGATTTCCATTGATTGAGTTCTAAGCCAATCAAAGATGCGCCAGTTGTTGGTAGGTCATGACAATTTGTACTATTTGTCGATGTACATTTATTTTTATACCAATCTGGCTCGCCTATCCCTAGAAGACTAGTACTCGAACTTCCCCAACTATTACATTTACCAGTTACATCATAATCATTACAGCGTTGATACTCTCCATAACCAACAGGAATTCCGAGTACATTAAGTTCTATTTTTCTGGCACGACCAACTTCAACAATCCCAGTACCTTTAGTGGTATTGCTGAGCAAATAAGCACCTGTTTCAGCATAGGCTGTGGCTGTCGGTGTACTTAAGCCAGCTAGGTTTTTTAAATCATTAATTAAAGTCGGAATCGTACCTAAAGCACCTAGAACCAATCCAACAAGATCAAGCGCCAAGAGTTTTCCAACCAGCTCATTCACTTTTGTGGTAATACTAGCCGCGGGATCGACACTGCTCACTTCACTTATTTTTGCTTTAATTTTGGCACGTTGTGCGGCATCAAGTGGTTTTGCTTCAACGGCAATCATACCTGCCAACTCATTTTTTCCAGTGCCTGATTGATTCATGGCTGGAAAAACAGACAGACCTACAGAAACGTTATCAGGTAAAGCATCAATCCCTTTTCCTGAGTTACCGTCAATCACATCATGGATTGCTTGTTTAACACGGTACAAACGGTTGTAACAACGATAAGCTGGACCTGCAATTGCCAACGGTGGATTCTCAACCAGCTCACAACTGTCTTTAATATACTGCACAGACCCTCTCAAGCCGAGTAAATCTGCACCTAAAATAGGATTGGTAATACCATCAACACCTTCTAAAATTTGCGTTACCAGCAAAGAGGGGATGTAACAAGAATGTGGATCTGTTGGCGCACCAGTATCTAATTTCACCAAGCCTAATAAATTAAGATCAACCGTTGCGATACTACCCAATAAACTAGTGACATTGCCAAGTAGACTGCCACTTAAACACAATGGATAGTCACGCTGTAAATCTGCAATTGGATCCGCTCCCATACTTTGGGATAAATCCACCATCAACATAATCGTATTACTACTATTATTTTGCTGATAAATCTCAATATCGCTTGCAGATGCAACTGAAGATAGCACTAAAAAACTCGACAATACCGTGCAACTCAATAACAACCCTTTTGTTCTATTTTTTTGCTTACGTTCACGTTTTGTTAGTTTTTTCATTTTATTATTATTCATGACCCTTTCTCCCTTATGAACCTGATGGTTCAAAGTCAGATAAGAAGCGATATTCTGCTACTTGCATATTATACAAAAGGCTTTCTTCATTATTCTTTAAGCAGTCAGCCACTTCATTTGTACCGTCATTATCTATACTTTTGGTTAAACAGCCTTGTTTAGTATCCGTACTCCCCAAAAAGAGCGTCTTATTTGGATCGAACAACAACCCTTTCATCACCGATACCACATAGACACGTAAACGGATGTTGTTTTCAGTTTTTGCTCCTAAGCTTTCAGTCCCACGAGCAAGGTCAGCAAATGGTACTGATACATCTTCTGTTTCTCGTTTAATATAAACCTGTGTTACCACTGCCGAACGGCCACCAGATACTGAATCTTTATTACATGCTCCGCCACCCGTTGCCATGTTCAAGAAAGATGAGCTATTTAGACGATAACTTGCATTACTTAATTGAAATGGCTCAGCCCCTGAAAAACAAAACACCAATTCAGCTTCTCTATGATTTTCATTTCTAAAAAATCCAACGATTCCATTTGTAGCGGTAATGTGCGGTCGAAATGCAGGATCCTGAAAAGCCATCAGAGCAGCATCAGAGTTTTGCAATAACAAGGTTTGCATTTGATTATTACTCACCAATTTCAATGAGCTAATACTCTGGCGAATCGCGAGCGTTCCTATAATCGTAATCATCAATACGATCATCAACACAATGATAAGCGTTGAACCTTTTTCATACTGAATCATATTCAAGCCCCCCCTGTACATGTTGACGCTGCACTACTATCACAACCTTCAGTCACCCAACCCATCGCATTTCTAAGCGAGACTGTTTGATCAACCACTTGGCGTAAACGAGTATCTTGATATGTGGGTGTGAGTGTTACTTTGGTACCGAGCACCTGAAATGGTTCTTTATTTCTTTCTTTAATAATGTTTTGACTACCGGCGCTGTCTGCTGATTGGACCAATACACCAAGCTGAATCGCATGAACATGTGGACGTACAGGCTGCATTACACCATCAATATTTTTATTTTTAGCACTCAAAGCCATATAGTTTTTGATATCTGTATAAGCGAGTGTGCTATCGGCATTATCCAGTTCGCCATCGATATATCCTAAACGAACCTGAAAAAAATCAACATTCGGCAAAATAACCTGACTATCTTGCCAGTCTAATGATAACGGCGGATCTGTTTCACTGAGGAGATCAAGTTGCGCTTGTGTATATTGGGCCGCCTGACAGCGCAACGATTGACGCAAATCTGTTGAAGTTGAACCCACATAATACCTTTGCACCACAAATGTATCTTTTGCTAATGTATTTCCAGAACAATCAAAGCCCCCTTGTGGTGCCTGATAACGAATTACGAGTTGGTCATTGGTTAACCCTGCTACATTCGCGTTGCCAAAACTCGTTAACTTATTATCAGAGAAACAGGTTGCACAGTTTAAATTGATTTTTGACCCTACATTATTCGATGTCAGGATAATTCCAGAATAAGCAATTTGATCGTTAACAGCGGGGATTGGGGAACTTAAATTAGCTTTACGAACATCATCAATAATAAAGTTCAAGCCAAAACTTGCACTGTCCTGAATATGTGACATAGCTTTTTGCAGCTTATAACTGGTTACCCCTGTAATAAAAAGCTGGATTGCGGCGGCAACAATAATCAGGCCTAACGCAAGTGAAATCATGAGTTCGATCAAGGTAAATCCTGAGCGAGGATTAACAAAGTGAAACTTTGTCCGAGCGCAAGACGGAGATCTATGCTCGAAGTAACCCGATGCCGCAAGATGAGAAGGTATGCTTTGAGTACGAGGGTTCCGAGCGCAAGACGGAGAGCTATGCTCGAAGTAACCCGATGCCGCAAGACGAGGAGTCTTACTTCGAGTACGAGGACTAGCGATGTAATGCAGCGAGCTATGCTCGAATTGATTTATGAGGCTTCTTTTCATTTTAATAAGCCTCCAAAAATAAACAGTGTGAACCTTTTACATACACGCCGTCTTTAATACATGACTCGACCCCTTGACTGCCTGACAGAGTAGTCTCTTCCCATGCGACATAAATACACTGCCGTGTATTTCCAGTTGGACAGTCTGCAATCGATAGATTCATTCCATTATTCTTCGCTTGTACAGCCGCATTATTTAAATCTTGTTCTGCGATACTTGCAGCATCGCCAGCTGTTGTTGCAACTTCTCCTGTGGGAATAGTTAACGCACCAACATTATATTTTCCATCTCTAACAGCTTGAGGGTTTGCTCTCATACGTTCAGCCAAATCACGAGCAATCGTCAATCCAATCACTTGCTTACTCGCCTCCAAACTGGCATCAACCGCTTTCAACTGTAGGGCTGCAAAACCTAGTACAGCGATTGCTAGAAGTAATAGCGCAACTAAAACCTCAACTAAACCCACACCTTTTTGTTTGTTATAATTCATGTGCAAGCCCCCTCTTTTATTGTGGTATCACCCGTTATCCCAACAGCAATACAATAAGAAAAGCCATTCCGCAGTAAAATAAAATTGGTAGCAGCAGCTACACTGCCATTGTTTCTAAATTTAAGATAAGTTTCTGAACGGCTATCAACTGTGACTCCTTTTTCTAAATGAGCCACAAAGATCCTATTTTTATTGGTATCCATGATCGAAAGTGCTGTTGAACAATTGGCTTCTGATAACGAGCTTAAACAAACACCAGTTGACTCCCGAAGCATCACGGCTTGGGCTCTAGCCTCAGATACTTTCATCGCCACGTCACGTGCTGAAGATTCTAGTTTTTGACGTGAATACATACTGGCAAAAGAGGGTGCAGCCATCACTGCAAGAATTGCAATAATTGTAATTGTCACAATCAATTCAAATAACGTAAATCCTGAGCGAGGATAAACAAAGTATAACTTTGTCTGAGCGCAAGACGAAGAACATTGCTCGAAATGACATAGCTCACATCGAGCAATGCTCGATCCAGCTGCAAGACGAGAAGCTCTGCTTCGAGTAAGAGGCGAAGCGTTAAGCTTGGAATCACATACTTGTTGCATATCGCCCTCCATATGCACAATTTTTATAGTTTTGATTTATGTTCTAATGTTTAATTATCAATTTCCTACCAAACCGTAATGAAATCTATTTTTTATGGATGAAAGGTAGATATTGTCAGATAACTGCAAAATTATTAAATACAAATCAATTTTTATTAAATTAAGGATAAATAAATCACAGAATTAAGCTTATTTTTAGTTCACAAAACAATCACAGCATTAAAAAATCAACCTAACTCACGCTATAAAAAGCAGAAAAGCAAATACCTTTCGATATTTGCTTTTCTTGAAGATAGGGTGCTTTATGATGGAATTAACGACCATCCCAATTTGAAGTTGCGGATAGTGCGCATACCGTTGCCGCTTTTTCCCAATATTTTTGTCCTTGATCATTCAAGCAAATTACACCATTACCAGCTTGTAATGTTCCTGCTTTAGGTGTTGCAATTAGCAACCAAGTTCTAACTCTTGCAGAGGCTGCGGTAAGAGCCACGCCATCCACATCAGTCAATACGATATCATATAGCGGCTGTGCTCTAGGTATTGTCGTTGCACCATAAATATTTGTTGCTGTTCGTCCTGCATAGCTATTATTTGCCATTTTAAACGTTGCCAAATTACGTGCTATTTGCAACATTTCAGCCTGCGCATCTGTACGCTGTACTCGAACTTTATAGCCTGTATATGCTGGATAAGCGATCGCCGCCAATACGCCAATAATCGCAACGACAATCATAAGCTCAATGAGGGTAAAACCTTTTTTATACACGATTACCAGTCCTCCCTTCCTGTTGCTTCCGTACCACACCCTTCATCTGTAACATTTAATTTTGTTTTATTTTTACAACGTACTCCAGCACTGGTCATTAACAAATCATAGTTTCTAACGTCGTTCGTTCTCGCAATCATAACCCAATTACGGGCCCTAATCGCGGGAGCGGTAGTATCCGTTAACAATCTTGTTGGTGCTTCTGCATCTGTGATTGTAATTGTATATTTAATCGCTGAACTCGCTGCTCCTCTTGGTAAAGTCACTGAGTTCATTGGCCCCACGACGTTATAAATAAAATTCGGGTCAAAGCTTCGATAAGTAAAGTTTTTTGCTTTATGACGCTCTAATTGTTCTGCAATCTTTTGCATTTCTTGTTGCGCCATAGCGACATTAGCTCGTCTCACATATTCCTGATAACTCGGAATTGCTATTGCAGCAAATATCGCAACGATAACAACAACGATCATCAACTCAATTAGAGTAAACCCTTTAGCATAACCCTCTTTCAACCGACGAAGCGTTCTCGTCGATTGAAAGATTTTTGTATTTCCTTGCGTTATTTTTTCCATCTTTCATACCATCGAGTTGGATTAATCGTCGGAATACAATTCCAAATTCCATTCCCCTTTTCATTCCCAGCAATAGAGAAATCAGGACATGGATTTGTTGCTGTTGGTTTTTTAATTGGCACTGGCGTCAAGCCAACAATTCCCCCGCCGATCACATTTTTATTACACTCAGCGACATTTGGCGGGCAGTCTTCCGTTGTCGTTTGAAAGCCAGTACCACCTTCTCGTGCAGAATTCACTGTACCATCCGTCTTGAGACACACACCATAAGGTAAGCAAAAGCGTTGACTATCTGTTTCACCAATCACACGAGGTTTACATGGGTCTTGTTGTGCAATACCTGTACCTTGTGGGTCATAAACAGGGACAATCAAGTTACCTGTTAATGCAATCGGCTCTTCAAATGCTTTCATACCACCAGCTACACGGAAACTATTATCCGCTCTTTCGATACCATTACTGTTACTAGACAGCGAACGATACCAACCGTCTTTGGTAGCCGATGCACCAACAAATGCACCGATAATATTACCTGTCAACAATTGTGGATTTTTTTGCAAATGCGAGAGATTTTTATTCTCTGTATCCAATGTTGGTGTGCCACTAATCAAGTCTGACTTAATAAAATCACGATCGATAACACCATACACATTATTGACTAAGCGATCATTTAAAGCATTCACTGGGGACATTCCATCACGCCCTCGCAATGGATAAACATCTAATGGTGTACTCCGATTACCAGATGCAAGACCAATCAACATAAAAGTCTCAGCGCCTTGATCATGAATCGTCACCGTTGGGGCCTTATAGAAACGTGGATTTTTTCCTTGATCTAAAGCAGTACCACTTTCTGTGGTTGCAAGATTTGCCAAACGTACGACACGTTTACCAAAATTTGCTGTTGTTGTTCCAACCGCATTATTTAAATCTGCACGGAAGACCTGCCCTCCCAAATCCCCAAAATAAAGATGATCAATCAATCCATCCGCGTTTCGGTCAATCGCACTGACACGACTCACAATACTATGCTTCATATTTATATTATTGGTATTTGCCCCAGTATTACTCGCCCACCATAAGCGCTCACCTGTTTTTGCATCAATGATATAAACTGCATTACCTTTAGCAGTATCACTGCCAGTCAAAGTAAAGGTTGGGCTCTCATAACGTGCATCGTAACCACCACCCACGATCATCACGCGCTTAATCACATTGTTATGACGAATATTCGCAATGATAGGTTTAGACCATGATTGACCCATACGGCTATAATTACTTTGATCACTGCCAACCCTAAATAACAGTTTAGGTTTTTTAGGGTTTAAAACATCCAGACCATAATAACTCTCTCCGCCCATACGCAATCCACCGTACACATTCATCTGGCGTGCTTGTACTTTACTTACATCTGTCGCATTTGTTGCTTTCTGAGATTTGTATAATGCATCTGCAACCCATTCGCCATCTACACCGTGTACAGGGGCCTTATTATCACTTGCACCTTTAACTAATGCTTTAGACGCAATGTTACTTCTCAATAACTCAGATGGAACAAACACCATTTGTTCCACACCTGTCGTGCTATCTACTAGATGTAAACCACCATCCATCGTACCGTATAAGATAGATTGTTCACGAGTACTCGTGAGTTGACCTGAGGCATCCAATGTTCCCGAATATGTCAATTGCACAGGAAATGAGTGTACACTTCCGCCCATTGCCAAATGGGGTGCATTTGGTGTGGTCAATGTTGCGGGCAAATCTGTGGCGACCTCATCTAAAGGCACACTAAAACCTAAATAATTTAAGAGTTTTTGCTTAACAAAAATCGGAAAGTCTTTAAGCGTATTTTGCTCTGTAAACTGTTTTAGTACATATGCCGCAACACCAGTAGTTGGAATATCACCATCCGCATCCCCAACAGGAATACTCAACAAATCACCGCTATCATCTTTACTGGTTAAATCAGCACCACCGTTCACAGTTACGTTGGTGAATAAGCGTCTTAATGCATTTGGTCTTGCTGCATAGGCGTACTGTTTTGGCTCTACAGACAAATTTTCTATTTGACCTAAAATCGGCATCGGCACACGAGAAAGCGCCCCACCTAAATTAATAATGCCACCATCTGTATAGCTTTTTCCATCATAGACAGCACTACTATTCCATAAGTCTGTTGTGGTTTTATTAAATGCACCTTTTGAGTCATACACCAGTGTTGTACCGTTTGCACCTGCAAATGCGCCTGCATTCGCACCAGTCAAGACCACCTTATAGCGCTTTAAATTACCTGCCCAAATCATATTATTACTTTGTGGATTTGGCTCTAAGGCACGTAAATAACCATAAGGCTGTAATCCCGATGGACTCAATGCATCCGCAGGTACAGAGATCGCACCTGTAGTTAACGGTTCAAGCGGCGCTTTACCCAAATTATCAAGAAAGGCAATTACACTAGTTGTAACACCTTCAGCGGTTTGTGTTGGGAAAAAACCACCATTCCCATAACCAGGTGATGCCACTGCATTCGCTCCTTGATTCGGAGAACAGGCATCATCACCATTACGATCACTTTGAGTACGAGAACTTAATTTACAAGCATTTATCGCATCGGTACTACTTAAACTATTCAAATCTGCACCAAATCCTACGAAAGCCGTTTGAATTGGAACATTTACTGGATTGGTTGCATTATCAACAATACTCTGAATCACACCGCCATTAAATAATCTTTTGGCATAATTACTTATACAATGCCAATCTCGAGTACTACTTAATGCCCCCGATGCTGAACAATCAAAACTGTTACTATTTAAACTTGCGTTCATCACAGAATTGAGAGTTGCGTCATCTTTCTCTGTTGGAATACCATCTGAAAGAATATATACCCCTTGACCATCACAACTGACTCTATCAGCGACATCAGGTAATGGTGAAGCATAACTAAGTAGATCATTTTTTTTAGAACCTGATACTGAATTGCTAAATCCACTATATGAATTGGCACCCAATTGCATTTCATTCATATAAGAATATACAACACCAGAAATGGTTTCTGTGCCATCCCCACTAAAATTTGTAGGTGCTATTGTCCCTAAATTTGTCCAATAGGCAGAGCTTGTACTTGTACGGTAACTTGTATTCCCAGAACCGCAATGTTGAACCCCATCAGTAAAATTAGTTGTACGCCAACTAACGCATTGATAATAGGTGTCAGTAAAAGTAGTTAGGGACGTTGAAGCAATATACCCACCACTATAACTAGCATTCATATAACACCGATTATAGTTAGGTCTTTTATATAAATAAGGGGAACTCAAACATACTTGATCTGTAGCTGAAGTAGTCACTTTTTTATAAATATCTTTTTTTATTTCAGCAGGACTAGTAGTTGTGGTTCCCATTAGATACGCTGCCGCTTCAGCATATGCAGCAGCTGTAGGCGTCCCACCTGATGCACTTAGACCTGAAATCTCTTGTTTTAAAAGATTTCGGTGCGCAGAACCGACAACACCTAACTCACTAGCAGGCACAAGAATTTGCCCACTATTACCATCACCATTTGCTGAATAATTACCTAACCCGACACGAGCAATATCAAGTTTTGGATCATTACTATTTAAGAAAGCAAACATACCATCTTTTAGACGTGTTAAACGATCATAGCAACGATATCCTGTAATTGTATTGCTGCTATTTCTTTGTGCTTCGCAGCCAGATGTTGTATTGCGAATTGCTGTGGTTGAGTCACCAGTAGAATAATAACAAAAGTTACGTCTATATGAATAAGGTGCTGGAGAATCAACATAATAGTTTTGTTTACTGGTAAAAGTACTTCGAGAGTTGCCATCAACAGGTGTTTGATTACAGCTTGAGGTAATACCATAATCTCTAAAACTATAACCAGTCGCACTATTTGGTCCCATAGATCCAGATGTATCAAGCATCATGACAATGGTTTTTTTACCTGCTGTCGGCATTGCATAAATCTGCATATCACTGGCTTGTGCAACTGATGCCGCTACCAGCATTGTCCCTGTAAATGCCCAAACAAACGACGCACCATATGAAAAACGGTGAACATAATGCTGGAAATCTAACCTATTTCTTTGTGTTTTCATCATCATTCTCCCCATTTATTTATTCTGGTGCTTCGTCTTCGACGTAGCGTGTCATCAGATCAATCTCTTGAACTTGTGTATTTACGGGAATGCCATAATCACGCAAACAATCCGCAACTGTTCGCTTAGTTTGTAAACCATCATCGACATTGTCGTTGATATACCCCACCTCACTGCCATTACCAATACATTCTTCTTGTACTGCCGCTAAATTGGTACTCGAATAATTGGGCAAAATTGCGGTTGAGGTGATGCGAACTCGTCCATCGACCTTACCTTGCTGAACTTTAGCGTCTTTGCTCAAATCTGTATTTCGCGCCAAATCTGCCCCAGGTGTGGCATCATTTGCTGCATTGATATATTTCACTGCAACTTGGGTCACGACTGCCTCACGCGCACTGCCAAAGTCCTGCTCTAGATTACAAAAACCACTGCGATTACTTTCAGACGTATCTACTGTTGCCTTGGTATTGTCCAAAGCAGTTGCCGCTGGTGGAACCAAAACTGTTACATCGAGGATACTGCCGACTCGTAGAGCTTCAGTAGGGCGATAACAGAAAATATATTCCCGACCATGACTCAAAGGATCTTTTTGATCATCGATCACCTTACCAACGACATTCATAACCGAGGTAATATCCTTATAATTGGTTCGATTTAAGAAATAGTTAGTCGGTGTATCACTGGTTTGTAATAGCAATTGTCCTATTTGACTGTTGGTTGCAATATTCAGTGAGGTCATAGCTACACGTATTGCAACGACGCCAATGATCGTCACAACAAGCAAAATGATTAAGACAACGATCAGTGTTGCACCACGTTGTTGGCGATAGGGTTGTTTTAAGCCCATTATTTTTCTCCCAACCCATTTCTAAATGTGACGACAGTGCTATATACACGGCGAGCAAAACGAGTATTAGTGTCAGTAAGTGCGACATTTTGGTTTAACAGATCAATTCGTCTAGACAAATCAATTGCGTTATTCCGAGTGTTATCTGTTGAACGTACCAATACTGCTAATTTGACTGAAACAATTCGAGGTGGGACAGTGGGTATAGCTGCCGCATGAGCAGCAGCGGCCATCGTACGGTATTGATTAATTGTGTAATACGCCATATTACCTGTTGAGTCCTTAGTCCCAACCTGCACCACGAAATGATCAACTCGAGGCATAATTAACTCACCAGCCCCACCGAACCCTGTAATGGATGTCGGTTTTGCAACGGCTGCTGTGCCTGCTGGCGTTGGTCTATTTGCATCACAAGCCAATCCGTAATCCGTGCCCGTCGTTAAAGCCGCATTTGCACGTCTTAAAAAATATCGCTGAATGACGTAATCACCTGCTTGTACATTTTCCCCTTCACAATTCACCATCGCATTCGGTGCAACAAACTGAATGGTTAATTGGTCACTTTCGACATCAACGTTCGACAAACCTTGCCATTCATGTAAAGTGGTACTGAGTGTATCGCCAGTCCCAATACTGTGACTTAATAGCCCCTTTGAAATAAAAGGTGCTGTGGCAGGAATAGGTAAGTTTGCATTAGAGGTTGTTGCATCTATAGCGGTCAATACAATTCCGCCCCATGGCGTCTGGTCATTCAACTCTGGGAAAGCTGTATTTATATAATTCGCCAAACGAATATCACGTGCGACATAATCTAAACCAAAGACACCACTATTTTGCAGTTCAGCATTTGCTTCTTGCATACGAGAAGCAAGAAATCCACCCGTAAAAAGCTGCACAGCAGCGGCAGTCACAAGCAAACCCAACGCCAACGCCACCATCAATTCAATGAGGGTAAAACCTTGCTGATGTATCGGCTTCGAATCAACATAATGTGGAGTTTTCATTAATAGACCTCCATCATTAAGCAACTTGAGCGATTCACATACACACCTGTTGCTCCCATACATTCACTTACATCCGCAGCTGTATTGGTTGCGCTAAGCTCTGTATCTCCCCATGCAGCAAATAAACATTGCCGTTGTACAGGTGCAGCTATCACGCCTGGACAAGTGTCCATCGTAATATTCATACCAATTTCAAATGCTGTTCGTGCAGCCATAAAAGCGTCATAAGTTGCCATTTGCGTAGGAGTACAGGCAGAGGCGGGATTGAAACACGCGGTACTAGGTGATGTCGGTGTTGCCGTAATATTGGTATAAGCTCTCACAGCCGCAGGATAATTCGTTTGTGCATCGGGGTTTGCACGCATATTTTCAGCCAACCCACGTAAAATGAGCATTCCTTGAGAACGAGCTAATGCCTCACTAGATGCATCTACCGCGCGAAGTTGCAAAATGGTATAGCCTAGAACCCCAACTGCTAATAACAACAAAGCAACCAGTACTTCTACCAGCCCCACACCTTGTTGATGTTTATTAATATTCATTAACACGCCCCTGCAACTTGTCGAACATTGCCTAATCTTGTTACTTCTATTGTTCTGTTTTGAGCTGACTTACAGAAACTAAATGTTTCAGCGGTCGTTGCACTTCCGACATCATTGAACAAAATCATCTCTGCACTGGTAGATTCAATCGCAACTTGAGGGTCGATCTGTACGGAAATAACTCGTGTGTTCTGAACTTCTTGTTGATCCAATGCTGCATAGTTTGGAATCAGAGCTGTCGCACATTTATGTTTATTAAAGTCATCATCCGTATTGGTTCGGTTTAGACATACGGCTACCGTTGTTTTCATCAAAGCTGCTTGTGATTTTGCTTGATTAATCGCAAGTGTGAGTTCACGAGTTGCTGCATTTAATTTTTGTCTCGCCACCATATTGCCAAAACTAGGCACAGCCATCATCGCGACAATCGCCAAAATAGCAATCGTCACCATCAACTCGATTAAGGTGAATCCCCGACCTTTCCCCATTACTTTGTACCAATTTTTTTTAAATTTATTAGCTCTATATTAAATTTTATTTTTACAGAACCAATACAAAGCAGATAAGAACCAAAAAAAAACGGATGGAGTGTAATCCATCCGTTCCTAGTTCACATTTTTCTAATAAAATTAGGCTTGTATCACCTGTATGCGCAGCTCTTTTGGCAGACTAAAGGTAATATTTTCTTCTGTACCTTGTAACTCTTTGGGTGGTGTTGCGCCCCAATCTTGTAAGCGTTGAATCACTTGTTTAATTAAAATTTCAGGCGCTGATGCACCAGCCGTCACACCAATTTTGCTGTCTGCTTTAAACCACGCTTGCTCAAGCTGATCCGCATTATCAACCAAATAAGCAGATTTCCCCATACGCTCAGCCAACTCGCGTAAACGATTTGAATTAGATGAATTCGGAGAGCCAACCACTAAGACTACATCACATTGCTCAGCTAAATCCCGCACCGCATCCTGACGGTTCTGAGTGGCATAACAAATATCATCCTTACGTGGTCCTTGAATCTGCGGAAACTTAAGCCGCAAAGCATCAATCACCTTTGCGGTATCGTCGATTGACAACGTAGTTTGCGTGACAAAAGCAACTTTTTCAGGATGTTTCACCATCAATGCGTCAACATCTTGCTCATCTTCAACCAAATAGATCGCACCACCTTTGGACAGATCGTATTGCCCCATCGTACCTTCAACTTCTGGATGACCTTCATGCCCAATCAGGATCGCTTCTATCCCTTCACGTGCATAGCGAGTGACTTCTATATGAACTTTAGTCACTAATGGGCAAGTTGCATCAAATACTTTTAAGCCACGCTGTTCAGCTTCTATTTGTACGGCCTTAGAAACACCATGCGCGCTAAAAATCACGATCGAATCATCAGGCACTTGATCCAGTTCATCGACAAATACAGCACCACGCTGACGCAAATCATCGACCACAAATTTATTGTGTACCACTTCGTGACGTACATAAATCGGTGGATTAAAACATTCGAGTGCGCGATTGACGATTGCTATAGCACGGTCAACACCAGCACAAAAACCCCGTGGATTGGCTAACACGATTTCCATAACATCCTCTCTCATCATCCGAATATTTATACCAAACTATTTCGTTTAGCGGCACGCTACACTACAATAGCCAAGATATTTTATCATATCAGGAAAGTATCATGTCGGGTCTATTGTTTGTCGTTTCTGCTGCCTCAGGAACAGGCAAAACATCTTTAGTGAAAGCCCTACTCGATCGAGTCAGCAACCTTCATGTTTCAGTCTCGCACACGACTCGCGACCAACGTCCTGGCGAATTAGATGGTGTTCACTATCATTTTACCACTAAAGAAGATTTTTTAGCCCAAGTTGAACAGGGTGGATTTATTGAATACGCAGAAGTCTTTGGCAATTATTATGGAACTTCCCAAGCCACCGTCAAAGCACAACTACAACAAGGTCACGATGTATTATTAGAGATTGACTGGCAAGGTGCTGAGCAAGTTCGTAAACTTTTTCCAGAATCAAAACAAATATTTATACTTCCACCGACCCAGTATGATTTAAGACAACGTCTGTCTAACCGCGGCACAGATTCAGTTGAAGTGATTGAGCATCGCCTCAGTTGTGCAGTCGAGGATATGCGTCATTTTGCTAGTTTTGACTATGTTATTATCAATGATGACTTCAATAAAGCCGTGCACGATCTAGAATCGATTATCAGCGCCAACCGTTTAGTAACATTGCAGCAAAGTAATCGTCATCAACAATTGATCGAGAATTTAATTACGCTCCATCGCGAATAGCTTGAGTCTTACTCAAAAGCCTTTTATACTATTTAGTCATTTCAGATGTATTGTTCAAACGAGACTACTTATGGCACGTGTAACCGTTGAAGATTGTTTAGACCACGTAGATAACCGTTTTGAGTTGGTACTGGTGGCGAGTAAACGTGCACGTCAACTCGCACGTCAAGGAATGGAACCCACTGTAGAATGGGATAATGACAAACCAACCGTCGTTGCTTTACGCGAAATTGCGATGGGTCATGTGACTAAAGACATTTTGAAACAACGCGATCAAGACTACCAAACGTCAAATCTTGATATGGTATTGTCTACAAATTCATTAAACTTAGAAGGTTTTTCTTTCTAAGTCGAATTTACTTTGCATAGAAGCCCATTGTGAAGACACTGGGCTTTTTTGTTTGTTGAAATGTCAGTAGATCCTGTTCTATATTGATAAAAGTAATTTCCTTGATTGGAAAAATTTTCGTTTTTTTCTTCTGAACAAATTGACAAGTTTGGCAATATGCTTTTCATTAGAAGCTAAAGCAAATATCCATAGACGTTATCATTATTGAATTCATGTTATAAAAGGTGTTTTTCTATGCCAGGCGAAGAGGTCAGCCAAGCCAAGCAACAGTTAAAAGTAATTATTGATGCCTATCTCAAAGATAGCGACGTCCTGCGTGTGCTTGCTGCCTGTGATTTTGCCGATTTAGCACATAGCGGTATTACCCGTAAAAGTGGCGAACCCTATGTCTTACACCCTATTGCGGTGAGTTGTATCTTGGCACATATGCGTCTCGATGCAGATACGCTTATGGCTGCACTCTTACATGATGTAATTGAAGACACTGAATTTAGCAAAGATGAAATTGGAGAAAAATTTGGCTTGGTTGTCGCTGAACTTGTCGATGGCGTAACCAAACTCAGCCACTCCAGTGATAAAGAATATAACAAAGCCGCATCTTTCCGAAAAATCTTACAGGCCACCTTACAAGATCCTCGTGTCATTATTATTAAACTCGCAGATCGCTATCATAATATGACCACGCTAGGTGCGCTGCGCCCAGACAAACGAGCTCGGATTGCACAAGAAACTTTTGATATCTTTGTGCCGATGGCACGACTCGTTGGTATGAACGAGATGGCTGATAACTTGGAACATCTGTGTTATCAAAATCTTGATCTCGACATGTTCAATGACATACAAACCGCGCTATTAGAGACCAAACCTAAACGCTGTGAATATCAAACTATTTGGGAACAAAAATTATCTGATTTATTAGAAAGCCATAAAATAAAAGGTCGAATTAAAAAGAAAAATAATAATATCGAATTGCTGCGTCACTTTGTAAAAAATGAAATTGATTTAAATGAACTGAGCCATAGCCACGCCTTTGAAATCGTTTTACAAAGCATTGCGGATTGCGACCGTCTGGTCACAGCATTGAAAGATAATTTTCAAGTTTTACAATATCGAGACCATATTCGCCGCCCTTTACCTGGCGGCAATCAGTCGCTCATGATTAAGCTTAAAGGCGAAAAAACCACACTGTCGCTCACGATTCAAACTGAATTGATGCGTAAAGCCGCACGCTTTGGTGTGGTACTTGGGGAAAATGCACCTCAGGCTTGCCGATCAGCGATTCAAGCTTCTATGCAAAACTTGAACACCTTAATCGACAGTGATTGTGCCAAAACCACATTTAGCGATTTACTTGATTATTTACATCAAGAAAAAATCTGGGTATACACTCCGCATGGACAGTTACATGAACTGCCGCAAGGCGCAACTGTAGTCGACTTCGCTTATTCGGCCAGCTTGTTTCTAGGTAACCATGCTGTGGGTGCCAAAGTGGATGGTGAAATTCGCCCCTTATCCACCCCACTACATAGCGGTCAAGTGGTTGAGATCATTACCGATGTGCTGGCTACACCAAATCCAGATTGGCTGAGCTTTATTAACACGCAAAAAGCGCGTCGTGCATTGCAAAACATGCTCAGAGATCAAGATATTGATGAGCAACGTTTAGTCGGTCAACAAGCACTGAATCGAGCCTTAAAATTATTCCATCGCTCAATCAACGATCTTTCTCAAAATGATTGGATCAATGTTTTAGAGTGGCGACATTTAAGCAGTAAAGATACCTTATTTGAACAGATCGCTGTCGGCGACCTACTGCCTCAATTGGTGGCAAATCACCTATTCGCTCAAGATCAATATTCACATGTTCATGAAACATCAGATCGCTTAATTCTCGGTACTGAAGGCGTAGATGTAAAATATGCGCATTGTTGTAACCCAGTATTGGGAGATCCCATCCAAGGACATTTGTCGCGTCGCGGTTTAATCGTGCATCGCTCACGCTGTCGTAATTTGCTGCACGAACAAAACCAACACCCTGAAAATATCATGCCTTTATACTGGCAATCAGAAGAAATCGATGATGTTCGTTTTAGTGCTTATTTATGTATTCACATGGCCATGAACGATGAACAAATTTCTGATCTGATCTACCAATGTCGTAAGGCAAAGACCGGGGTCGAAATGGTTCACTCACAAGATCAAAAAACCTACGTCAATATTGTAGTGAATAACCGTAAACAACTTGCGCAAATCATTCGAGACTTGCGTATGCATCTGAATTTCCCGCGCATTGAACGTTTGAATATCCCCATCGTCCAACCCGAAGTTGCTAAAGTGGTTTAAAAATCATCTGAAAACGACTCCGCAGTACTCAGTCGTTTCGCAACTGAGCTTTTGTGTTAAAGTCGCGTTGTTTAAGATCGAAAATAAAGACATAGGAGAGCTTAATGTCACGTCAAGTTATTCATACTGAACACGCCCCTGCTGCGATCGGAACATATTCTCAAGCAATTCTAGTTGGCAATACGCTCTATCTTTCAGGTCAAATCGGCTTAGACCCTTATAGTATGGAACTCGTGGATGGCATTGAAGCCCAAATTCGCCGTGTTTTTGACAACCTAAAAGCAGTATGTACTGCTGCTGGCGGTAGCTTAGCGGACATCGCTAAACTCAATATTTTCCTCACCGACCTGTCTCACTTCCAGTTGGTCAATCAGATTATGGGTGAATACTTTGCTCAGCCGTATCCAGCACGTGCCGCGCTTGGTGTAGCTAGCCTACCCAAAGATGCACTGGTAGAAATGGACGGTATTGTGATTATTCCATAATTTTTAATTCATATTTTTCAAGAGCATAAATAAAAAACATAGACACCACCGATAAGGTGGTGTTTTTTTATTCAAATTCCCAATAAGAATCCATCCGCTATTCGAATGAAATTCATTGACAAACGATAACAATTATCAATAATATCAATTATCGCATTTATATTTGTGAATAGTCTGCCATGTATGTCTGTTTATGTCGTGGAATCACCGATCAAGATATCAAAGATGCCGTTGCTAACGGTACAGAGAGCTATCGTGAAATCCGCGAACAACTTGGCTTAGGAACTTGCTGTGGGCGTTGTGTTCCTGAAGCACGTGCTATTATCAGTGAAGAACTCGCTGAAATCGCTGCACGCATCTCAGTTGCAGCCTGACTTATTTAGACCTTAAAACAAATTCCATTCGTCTTTACGACTCCACCGCTTCTTGTCGAACCTTAACCACTCTTCATCTAAGCGGTTTTTTTATAAAAATAAATAATAGACGTAAATTACCTTACACTGCTCACCACTCGTTGAGCGCCTAACTCCTCATGATTGTGATTTTCATTTGCCGTTCCATAAATTACTCGCCATAGCCCTCTTTGTTGATTAAAATCATATAAATTGCCTTAGTTGTTAGGGCATCAACTTGGTGTTTTATGGAGCAAGGCAATGAAAGGCAATCGTGAAGTGATCAATCAGCTGAATCAGGTGCTTTATCATCATTTAACTGCAATTAACCAATATTTTTTACATTCTCGTATGTTTAATGACTGGGGCATCGAGCAGCTCGGATCAGCTGAATACAAAGAATCTATTCGCCAAATGAAACATGCTGATAAAATCATTGAACGTGTTTTATTTTTAGAAGGTTTGCCCAACTTACAGCATCTCGGCAAATTGTATATCGGTCAGCACACCGAAGAAGTGTTGAATTGTGATATTCGCAAAGTTAAAGAAAATATCGCGACGATTCAGCAAGCAGTTGAGCTTGCTGAGGTTGAGCAGGATTATGTAACACGCGATTTAGTCCAAGAAATCTTAGAAAAAGAAGAAGAATATCTAGACTGGCTCGATACTCAACTTGATTTAGTCGAAAAAGTTGGCATCGAAAACTATATTCAAAGTCAAATTTAAGAAACAAAAAAATCCCTTTCAAGAATTTGAAAGGGATTTTTTATCGCTGTTACTTTTTGGACTGACCGATCACTTGCTCTAAAGTCAGTTGCTTTTTATAAAGCCGATTCCAAATCTCAATATATTGCTGTGCTTCAGCCTCTCTACCATTATATGCCAGCAACTGCGCATATTTTTTCAGATTAAACGGTGTTGCTTTATTCTTCACCATTTTGCCGATCATCATTAACTCATGCTCAGACATCCCCGTATTCGGTGAGAGTGCTATCCAATTGAGACGCCACTCAAACTGAGTTAATAATAGAATTTCTGAACTACCTAGAACACGAGCAGTTGGTGGCTTTTTCGCAAAAACCAAACGGCTATTGTCTTGATAGAGCTTATAGTCGCGCCAAATCATCAGAAGCACAATAAGACTCAACACCCAAACACAACGGATAATATTTTTATGTATTTCGATGCCTTTTAAATTCGGCGTTTGCGACTGAATCAGACCCAATAAGAAGCCCAATGGCAATAAGAAATAAGCATAACGCTGCGGAAACTCAAGCATGGCATGAATCAGAATCGCAACGACCATCAACATCGCAATAATTGAAACAGTCTCTTTACTGCGTTGATTTAACCAAAATAGCCACAGGGTGATATAGCCAATAATCAAAAGACCCAGTGGAATACCATTCCAAACCAGTAAGTCCAATAAAATATTATGCGAGCTATTAAACCAAACCTGTACCGTATTGAACTGAAGACTCTCCACCACTGCCACACTGGTTTGATTCCATCCATAGCCCCACCACGGCTGTTCTGCGATCGCATAAAGGATTTGCATCCACATTCCTAAACGCTCATGTCCTCGGCTCGCCCGATCAACAATAGAAGCAGTCTTGGCCACTTCGGTAAGCTGTTCCGCTGCGATCCATTGCGTCAAGAGTGGTAAAAGGTAACCTGACATCAATACAAAAGTTGCACACCAAAAAATCAGTTTAGGAAAATTCAGACGCGGGCTATTTCTATGTTGTTTATAGATCCAATAAATAAAAACAAAAATAAGTACCAACCACGATGTTCTAGACTGACTTAAACTAATCGCAAATAAAATCAAGAGGCTCGATGGGATCAGCAACCATAAAGCCGCTTTTTGTTTTTCATATAGATAAAGCCCCCCAAACAGTCCCACGATCAGAAAGGTCGCCATATTGTTTGGTTGGCCAAAGTTGGCAAATGGGCGGTTTCCTTTAAGCTGAATCACTGCACTCAAGTTGGATTCGAGTTTCAACCACTGTGCGATTGCCATTAAACTGGTGATCACAGCCGTTGCAAGCACCAGATAACTAAACCCTTGCATCAACTGTTCACGGCGGTTTGGTTGCTGTAGCGACAGGTTAAAACCGAGCAAAATCATTAACCAAAACGTAAATAGGTAAAATGAACTCAGTAACGCAACACTCAGATCTCCAATTAAGCCGAAACTCCATTGTAATATTGGAATCACAACGATAGGCAGCATCCATAACTGCGCTTTAGGCACTTTTATATTTTTATTTAAGGCCAAAGTGAAGAGCGCAATACCCGCAGCAAAACCAGCGAGATCGCTCGAAAAAGTCACCCATGGGTATGTATGAAATGGCGATAGCCACGCAAAGCCAAGTAGAGCACTGGCGAGAAGAAAACAGAGAGCTTGCATAAGGTTAAATAAAAATAAGGCTTCGCGGTAGTATATAACGAAGCCCTTTTATTGATCTTAATTTGGTAGGAAAAACTACATTTTTAATCAAGGAGAATGATCAAGTCTATCTACATCGTTTGATCAGTGGACTCAACTGAGCACCCTTTCCAGCAATTTATTCCCATGGTCTCAAATCCACAATCTTGACTACTTCGCCTGTTTCTTTATTGATTAAAACCGTCATATCTTCTGCTGTGGCTTTAAGTGGCACGAAAGAATCGGCTTGTGGATATTTAACTAAAATTTTCTGTACAGCTTGTTAGTCGTTAAATCCCTTGGCATGCTTTAGGTAGAAACCTTTGTGGAATATTACTAGAGATACACTCCCACTTCACCCCCCCAGCTCCTGAGGTCATTGCAATTTGTATTTGCTTATTTTGTAGAAATGATGAAATCCCAGTATTTGTAAATCGTAATGTAAAAGCACAATTCGCCCCCGTGTATGAACTTATTACAACAGCATTCAAATAACGAGTTCTAATGGCTCCCGTATTATCAAGAGAAAAATCATTTAATGTTGGACAGCGTCCTTGCTCCGCATAAACATTCGCCATCTCCGATTTATAGAACGACGCCATGCTAAATGCTTCGGTGACTTGGGAACGTGCAATATATTCTTGATAAGCTGGCACAGCTGCCACAGCTAAAATCCCCACTATTGCCACAACAACACTGATCTCAATGAGTGTAAATCCATTTTGTCGCTTCATGAGAGTTTCCTAAACTATCCCTCTCGTAAAACTGCATTTTTCATACCAAAAACTAAATATTATTTAAATTCAAACACATAAAAATTTTAAAATTCCCAAAAACTCATATTTTGTTCATAAACAACAATTTTTGTCATTTATCAGACCTTATTTCCAGGGTCTTAAATCTACAATTTTGATTACTTCGCCTTTTTCAGTATTAATAAGAACAGTCATATCAACAGCATTGGCTTTTAATGGAATAAAAGACGTTGCCTGAGGATATTTTTTTAATATTTCTTTCACTGAACCTTGATCATTATATTGATCTAATAAATTAAGATTTTGTGCACGTCTTTGAATATCTACTTTTACCTTAACCAAATCATTATAACGTTCTGGACGCTGCGAAAGAAAAATTCCATTTAAAACTTCATCAAACATTTCTTGCTGTTTTTGCTTAGGATCTTCTGAAAATTGTACAGCCACAAATTTCGGTCCTAACAAAGGTGATTTCTGAAATCCACTTTCAGCTAACATTATATTTTTATGATAGATTTCATTATTTCGAACAACCTCAAACTGATCGACATTGAAAACTATCCATGCAGGGCGTCCTTGCTGAATCGTAAATATTCCATAGACCAATGCAGATAATTGGATCAAAATAATCACTGTTAAATCCATTATTAAGGTTTTTTTGCCTTCTTTATAAACCAACCAACCCAAAACTGGACCAACAATTACATCAATCATCATTAACATTAATAAAATATGAGTTACACCTACAGCCTTAGCTAATGGGAAGGGATACCAAATAATAAAAACTAGCAAAACTACAAATAAAACAATTATGAGTGAAATAGATAAATGACCTAGAAAAAATTTAAGACGTTTTGACATATTGATACTCTATTTCAAATATTCCGATTCATCGAATCTTGACACATTAATTATAGATAATGAATTACATCGAACTGAATAACACAGCTATCCCACTTTGTAGCAAAATTACTTATAAATTGTATTACTAGATTTTATACTTTCTTAATTAAACATAAAAAAAAGACTGGCGAACCAGTCTTTTTCTAATATATTAATTAGTTCTTGCAAGAAGCTGGTAAATATTTAGCTTGGATATCTGTAATATCAGTACCAGTTACAGTTAAACCCGTAGGAACAGAAGCGTAACCACAAACCCAAGTAATGTTATCCGCAGCATCCACAGCTGGGCGAATACTTAAAATATTTTGACCTGTGGCCAAAGCAGTTGCGTTTGCTTTATTGCCATATGTAACATCAATTGAACCTGCCGCGACATCAATTTGTGCAACATAATTACCTTGATGATCTGTAGGAAGCGAACCATCACAACCAGTTTGGTTACCACACATCGTTGCTTCTAAAGTTGCTGGCCAGTTACCTGTTTCTGTAAAAGAATCATTAACTTTAGATTTGATACCACCAGCTAAGTTCATACCTTCCGTAATTTGAGAACGAACTGTATAATCTTGGTATGCAGGAACTGCTATTGCCGCCAAAATACCGATGATCGCAACAACGATCATGAGTTCAATTAAGGTAAAACCCTTTTGCATTGTGTTCATAACATTTCTCCAATGTATAAATTTTTTATAAGCTTTATTCAGCTACTTTGTATTCAGCATGTTTCATGCCAGCTCCTAGCTTAGCCAATTTTAACTTAAAAAAACAGAGACTTAAAACAATATTATACCTGTTCACAATTGATGCAGTTTGGACATTTTATGAGGAAAAATGACAAATAATGTCAGCTTTCCCTCATTATCCGTCTTGAATTTTAAAGTCAATTTTGATGATGCTCTAATTGTTTTAAAATTGAGCGAAATAGGTCACATAAAAAAAATTGTAACTGACCTTACCACTCATCGCCAAATAACATCCGTTTATCACTAGGCGATATATCCCTTAATTAAATGACACAATCAAATCTGAGCAAATCCCTCCCAACATTCAATTTCTCAAAGTCTAATTTTTCAGCCAAAGGCGAAATGCTTGCAGTGATACAAGCATTATCAATTCAAAATAATCGGCTCATTGCTCAGTTCATTGGTTTGATCGGAAATTGGCTGATCATAATACATCGCCAACACCTGACCGATTTCCTGAATACCAGCCAAAATGCCCTGTTGATAATGCTGCTGTTTGAGTTTTTCGATGATCAGCTGACAAATCTGCTGCCATGTTTCAGCATCTGTTGCATTCTTTAAACCGCGATCAATCACGATCTCGACTTTGCGCTCGCATAGATTCAGGTAAAGCAACACGCCACTATTCAACTCTGTATCCCATACGCCCAACTCAGCAAAGAGCTGTTGCGCACGTAACCGCGTATCCTGATGATAAGCTTGTGAACAAGGGATATGCCCCTCGATCACCACCTGTATCTCACCAACGTGTCCATGCTCAGCTTGCTGTACGGTCTGCGCAATCTCTAAACGATCTTGCTTACTAAAATAACGATGCGTGGCAGAAATATATAAAAAATGCTTAAACCACCGTTTCAAGCTCGGTTGGACTCGTTCATCCAGTTTGGGCTGGGTAATAATCTGTGTTGTATCTGTCTTCGTTACCATGAGCCTGATGCCCCTCCACCGCCAAAACCACCGCCACCACCACGATAGCCTCCACCACCACCAAAACCGCCACCACCGCCACGTCCACCGCCTGATAAAAAGGCTTGGAAAATCAATTGTGCCAGTGAGGTAATCAATAAAAAGAACACACCGATACCCAGCAACAAGCTCATCAATACACCAGCCCCACTGGCCAAACCTGCCACCGCTGCTGCAACCCCAGCAGTAGATGCACTGAGACGTTTACCCACAATAAATGAACCCACAACACCAGCAATCAAGATAAAGAGTGCCATTGAAAGACTACTGTCTCTGGCTTGTTGCTGATGCAATGCTTGCTCATGACGCTCTTTTAACTCCTGTGCTGCTTGTTGTGCAACTTCAGGATCTAAATTGACGATTCGAGTAATCTCATCCAAACCCGCCGCAATACCTTGTGCATACTGACCTTGTTTAAATGCAGGCGTGATCTGATTGCGAATAATTCGACTCAACACCACATCAGGTAAAACCCCTTCCAAGCCATAGCCCGTCAGAATTTGAATGTTACGATCATTAACCGCAATTGCAATCAGTAAGCCATTATCGCGTTTAGCCGAACCCAATTGCCATTTTTCACCTGTCCTTAAAGCGAAGTCAAAAATAGCTTCTTGTCCCGTGGTCGGTACAATAATCACACCTATTTGAGCCTTACCCTGCTGATAGAGACTAAGAATTTTTTGATTCAACTGCTGAGTTTCAGCAGCACTCAATATATTGGCTTGATCAATGACTGGCTGATTTAAAGTGGGCAAGCCACGTATAGACTCCCCCTCTGCCATATCATCGGCAACCTTGGGCAGAACTGGAGCCGTGTTATTGCTGTTGGCAGGTGCAGCCGATTGATTTTTTTGTTGTTCTTGGATGATTTTCCCAGCAATCAGCACATCACTTTGATCTGTTGCTGTTGCTTGCTCCGCCCACACCGCATGTTGAAAACAAAGTGTTGTAAAAAGAAGGATGAAAACAGCGTAAATTCGCTGCGTCCATGCTTGCTTTGACGTTTTCATCATACAGTGACTCCCGACAATGCCTATTTAGTTAAAAGAAACTGTTGGCGCTTGTTCAGCAGATGCCTCCGCCTTAAAGTTTTCTTTGGTTTTCATGCCGATCACTTTAGCAGTCATCACTTGCGGGAATTGACGTGCATAGGCATTGTAATCTTGAACAGTGGTAATATAACGATTACGCGCTACCGCAATGCGGTTTTCCGTTCCTTCGAGCTGTGCTTGTAGATCACGGAAATTTTCATTGGCTTTGAGATCAGGATAGTTTTCTGAAACGGCAATTAAACGAGACAATGCACTGGTAAGTTGGCTTTGTGCTTGTTGATATTTTTCAAATAAGACTGGGTCTTCTAAAACCTCTTTATCTACTTTTAAACCCGCAACATTAGAACGTGCTTGGGTCACTTCAACTAAAACTTGTTCTTCATGTTTAGCGTAACCTTTTACCACATTAACTAAATTCGGTACGAGGTCAGCACGGCGTTGGTATTGGTTTTGCACTTCTGACCATGATGCAATCACGGCTTCATCTTTGACTTGTAAGGTGTTATAGCCACAACCTGTAAACAATAAACTGCTTGCCAATACGGTTGCGAGAGCGGTTTGTTTCATAGCTTTCATAAAGTTTATCCTCAAGTTTTTCTTTATATTTTTGCGATAATTCATTGTAGTGTGATTTTTTGTGCGCTGTGTAAAGTTTATTAACGTTGTTTTATTTCTCTTTAAATAGACGTCTTTCATCAATTCCCTTGCGGAACTTCAATCGTTCCTCATTCTCCCTCTGATAGAAATACAAAGAGGATGTGAATAATGATGGAAGAGATCCAATAAAAACGGCATTACATCAAGGTCTAAATGTAATGCCGTGCAAAGCGAATAATGTCTAGCTATATGATGATAAGAAATCACCCTTATAGAAGGGGGATTCAATGGGTTTTGAACGGTGTTAAATTAAAATTGACACACTAACTATAAATTTTCGAAGCAGTCTCTTCCTGAAAACTGATCATGCCATATTCATCTGCCATACGTGCTTTCCAGTAATTGACCAACTTAGTATAGTCATGCTTCGCTGGATGAAAATCAGCTTGATAATACGATAAATATTCAGGAATCAATTGAACCAGCATTTTGCTCAGTAAATATAGTCCAAATAAATTTCCACCGACTTTAGGCAGACTTTTCCACTTATCTTGCCAGATCAAACGTGTTGTTCCGTAAAAAACCAAACTCGCAAAACCTGTGGTGACGCTACGCATTAGCAAACGTCGAATTCGATCGTCGCCATACACCTCTTCATAAACATCAAATGCTACTGAACGATGCTCGATTTCCTCGATTGCATGCCAAACCCACAACTTCATCGCATCCTCATCCAAGGTACTTAATAGCTCAGGATGCTTGAGAATATAACCCCCTAACATTGCAGTGAAATGCTCAAATGCACAAGTCAAGGCGAGTTGAAGTTTTGGATGCGCTTTTCTTAATGACTCATCCTGTTTGGCGATCCAAGTTTGAAAACGATCAAGATTATAGTCATCTCTTCGCCATGCGTCATTAAACTCACTATGGGCTTTGGAGTGCATGGCTTCTTGACCAATAAACGCAGCAATCTGTGCTTGTAATTTTGGGTCTGTTACTTTGTCTCGGACATTACGTACACTGTTGACAAAAAACTGCTCACCTATCGGAAAGGTTGAGGAAAGTGCAGTCAAGAGATGCGACATCACAGGTGAATTTGCAAAATAATGTCGCTTAATTTTTTTAGGATTAAACTGCAAACGCCGCACGGTAATCCCTAATGCTTTGGGACGATTTAGATAATTTTTTTCTGTGTTGATATTTGCAAGAGCCATATTGATTGCCTGCATCATTTCCATACTGACATTCAGTATTACGCTGGATATAACCGCAAAGACAGTGCAAAAAAGCTTATTGAACTGGCAAAAATGACCAAAAAGATAAAGTGTAAAATGGAATTTGACGTATCGCTAGTAACAACACTCGTCACTTATCATTCCGCAGTGGGCTGTGCTCTACAGTCCAAAATTCGCCAAAACGGATTTTCATGTTTTCTTCTGCAATCGTTTTTTAGCATCTTGCCAGTCAACAAATTGATTTTGCTGTGTCGCCACCAATGCTTCTGTTTTTTGTAAAACTTCAGCATGCCACTGTGGCGAAAGCAGCTCAGACTCAGTAGATAAGTCCTGCCACAAGCGCTCTATTAATTGTAATTTTTCAGTTTTTGTAAGTTGATCAATAGGAAATGCTGTAGTCATCTTCTCATCCAAAAAATATTTCGAATTAAAGATAATCTACAGCATTTTTATTTAAAGCGATAGCTTAGGTGTTTGAATTAAACCCCAAGGTAATCCAAGATACCTTCTGCCGCTTCACGTCCTTCCCAAATTGCAGTCACAACAAGATCAGAACCACGCACCATATCACCACCCGCGAAAATCTTCGGGTTAGAAGTTTGGAATTTGAATTCTTGCTGTTCAGCCGCAACTACACGGCCTGAACCATCTAGATTTACCTTTGCGCCACCAAACCAATCAGCTGGACTTGGACGGAAACCAAAAGCAAGTAGGACTGCATCCGCAGGCAATACTTCTTCAGAACCTGGAATTGGTTCAGGGCTACGACGACCACGGCTATCAGGTGCGCCTAATTGAGTTGTTACGAATTTCACGCCAGTCACTTGACCATTTTCGCCCACGATTTCAATCGGCTGACGATTGAATAGGAATTTCACACCTTCTTCATATGCATTCTTTACTTCACGTGCAGAACCCGGCATGTTGCTTTCATCACGACGATAAGCACAGGTCACATCATGTGCACCTTGGCGTAGCGAGGTACGGTTACAATCCATCGCGGTATCACCACCACCAAGCACAATTACTTTTTTACCGTCTAAGTTGATGTATTCGCTTGGATCTTTTTCCCAACCTTGACAACGATTTACGTTGGCAATCAAGAAATCTAATGCATCATAAACACCATCGAGATCTTCACCTGGAAAACCACCTTTCATATAGGTATAGGTGCCCATTCCCATAAATACAGCATCATATTCAGCTAACAATTGTTCAATGGTAACGTCAGTACCAATCTCAGTATTTAAACGGAATTCGATGCCCATCCCCGTGAAGATTTCACGGCGACGCTTCATCACATCTTTTTCCATTTTAAATTCAGGAATACCGAAGGTAAGAAGACCACCGATTTCTGGGCGTTTATCAAATACCACAGGTTTAACACCACCGCGTGCAAGAATATCTGCACAACCTAAGCCTGCTGGGCCAGCACCAATAATCGCGACTTTTTTACCCGTCGGCTTTACCCCAGACATATCTGGGCGCCAGCCTAAAGCAAATGCTGTATCATTGATGTACTTTTCAGCATTCCCAATGGTTACTGCACCAAAGCCATCATTTAGGGTACATGCACCTTCACACAGACGGTCTTGTGGACATACACGACCACAAACTTCTGGCAAGGTATTGGTTTGATGGCAAAGTTCAGCCGCTTGGAAAATTTGACCTTCCGCAATCAGCTTCAACCAGTTTGGAATGTAGTTATGTACTGGACATTTCCATTCACAATAGGGATTACCACAACCTAAACAACGATGTGATTGATTCGCAGCCACATCCGCAGTAAAAGGTTTATAAATTTCCACAAACTCTGCTTTGCGGACAGTAATATCTTTTTTCTCTGGATCTTGGCGTGCTACATCCAGAAATTGAAAGTCATTATTGAGGCGTTCTGCCATGTCTCTCTCCGTGGGTAGGCGCAGCGATGTCATTCACCGCTTGCACCTGCCTATGTCTTTGCAGTCGTAGAATTATTGTGGATCGGCTTGAGTCTTTTTCAAAAGCGTTTGCAAATTAGCAGCTTTTGGTTTTACTAGCCAGAATTTACGACTATAGAAGTCGAACTCATTACGGATCTTGTAGGCCCAAGCACTACCTGTCTCTTGGATATGCTCATCAAGAATACGCAATAAATATTCTTTATGATCTTCCATCGCCTCAGTCGAAATACGATTTAGGTCAATCAGTTCATGGTTGTAGTAGTCAACGAAGTCATTATCAAGGTCGAGTACATAAGCAAAACCACCCGTCATACCTGCACCGAAGTTATGACCCACTTTACCCAGTACAGTCACGACACCGCCAGTCATGTATTCACAGCAATGGTCGCCCGCACCTTCAATCACCGCAAAAGCGCCTGAGTTACGCACTGCAAAACGCTCACCCGCAGTACCTGCAGCAAAGACTTTACCGCCAGTCGCACCATATAAACAGGTGTTACCAATAATCGCCGTATTTTGTGTTTGGAACGGTGAACCTTTTGGTGGGAAGATCGATACACAACCACCCGCCATACCTTTACCGACATAGTCGTTGGCATCACCTTCCAGTTTGATATGCAAACCACCCGCATTCCAGACACCCAGTGACTGACCTGCCGTACCGACAAGATTCATCACCACTGGGCTACTTTCCATGCTCAAGTTGCCGTAACGACGGGCAATTTCACCTGAAATACGTGCACCAATCGAGCGATCACAGTTACCGACTCTGAAGTTAAATGAACCACCAGTGCCCGCCTCAATCGCTGGCAACATCTCTGCCACCATTTGTTCAGCCAATAGACCTTTATCAAAAGGTGCATTGCCTTGAACTTGGCAATATTGTGCTTTGCCTTCAGCCGATGGATGTGAGGTTAATAGTGCACTCAAATCCAAATGTGCATGCTTTTCAGTGTCACCCGAAATAACTTCAAGCAAATCAACACGCCCAATCAAATCTTTCAGCGACGCAACACCTAAAGCAGCCAACAATTCACGTGTTTCTTCAGCAATAAACTTGAAGAAGTTAATCAGCATTTGTGGCTCGCCAATGTAATGCTCTTCACGCAAATGATCTTGTTGCGTTGCAACACCCGTTGCACAGTTATTTAAGTGGCAAATACGCAAGTATTTACAACCAAGCGCGATCATTGGGGTAGAACCAAAACCAAAGCTTTCCGCACCTAAAATCGCAGCTTTAATCACATCAAGACCTGTTTTCAAACCACCATCGGTTTGCACACGGACTTTACCACGCAGATCATTCACGCGAAGAGCCTGATGCGCTTCACTTAAACCCAATTCCCATGGCGAACCCGCATGATGAATAGATGAAAGTGGCGATGCTGCGGTACCACCGTCATAACCTGAAATGGTAATAAAGTCTGCGTATGCTTTTGCCACACCCGCTGCAATCGTACCGACACCCGGCTCAGAAACCAGTTTCACCGATACCATTGCTTGTGGATTGACTTGTTTCAAGTCAAAGATCAATTGTGATAAATCTTCAATTGAGTAAATATCGTGATGCGGTGGTGGTGAAATCAAAGTCACGCCCGGAACTGAGTAACGTAAACGCGCAATTAAGCCATTCACTTTACCACCCGGTAACTGACCACCTTCACCCGGTTTTGCACCTTGTGCCACTTTGATCTGCAACACTTCCGCAGAGGTTAAATAGGCCGGTGTTACACCAAAACGACCTGATGCAATTTGTTTGATTTTCGAGTTACGAATCGTGCCATAACGCGCAGGATCTTCACCACCCTCACCCGAGTTTGAACGACCACCAATGGTATTCATTGCAATCGCAATCGCTTCATGTGCTTCTGGTGATAATGCACCTAAAGACATACCCGCCGAGTCAAAGCGTGGCAGAATTTCTTCAATGCTTTCAACTTGATCTAACGCAATTGGATTGGTGGTTTTTAATTTGAATAAATCACGGATCGTTGCGATTGGACGATTATTGACTAACTCTGCATATTCTTTAAAGTCTTGGTACTGACCCGAACGAACTGCTTTATGTAAGGTGTTAATTACATCTGGGTTAAAGGCATGGTATTCCTTACCAAATACAAATTTGAGCAAACCACCTTGATCAATTGGCTTGCGATGCTGCCAAGCAGTGATCGCCAATTTTTTCTGGTCTTTCTCTAAATCTGTAAACGTTGCACCTTGAATACGGCTTGGTACGCCAAGGAAACATTGATCCACCACTTCTGAGGATAAACCAACTGCTTCAAACAATTGACCACCACGATAAGAAGCAACGGTCGAAATTCCCATTTTAGAAAGAACTTTGAGTAAACCTTTCTCGATTCCCTTACGGAAATTTGCTTGTGCGTAGATTGGATCACCCAACAACTCACCTTTGGCAATCAAATCATTGATCACGTCATAAGCTAAATATGGATAAATCGCGGTTGCGCCAAAACCAAGCAGCACTGCAAATTGATGTGGATCACGCGCATAACCTGTTTCAACCAAAATATTCGCGTCAGTACGCAAACCAGTCTTGATTAAATGATGGTGTACCGCACCTGTTGCCAATGCTGAGTTTGCAGGCAAGAAGCCTTCACGGAAGTATTTATCCGTTAATACAATCAGCGTTTTACCGTCACGCACTGCTTGAGCAGCTTCTTCACAAATACGCGTAATCGCTGCTTGCAAACCTTCAGTTTCAGCATAGTTCAGATCAATATCTACAACTGCGTAGCCGTCACGTTCTTTTTCAACATCACGTAGCAATTGCATCTTCGCGTTTGATAATACAGGACTGGCGATGATGATACGGTCAGCATGCTCAGGTCCTTGTTCAAACACATTTTGTTCACGGCCAAGGCAAGTTTCCAATGACATCACAATTGATTCACGTAATGGATCGATTGGTGGATTGGTCACTTGCGCAAACTGTTGGCGGAAGTAATCAGAGACATGGCGTACTTGACGTGACAATACCGCCATTGGGGTATCATC
This sequence comes from Acinetobacter sp. 3657, assembly GCF_031456775.1. NCBI lineage: Bacteria > Pseudomonadati > Pseudomonadota > Gammaproteobacteria > Moraxellales > Moraxellaceae > Acinetobacter > Acinetobacter sp. 3657. The sequence continues at coordinate 120,136 of NZ_JAVDVH010000003.1, forward strand.
CCCCATAGAGCCGACAGCTTCTTGGCCACTTTCTGCGATTGGGCGTAATAGTTGATCGCGCTCTTCAAATGTCACCATAAACATTTTTTGCGCTGCTTTTAATGCATCACCTGTTAAGCCTTGATCAATAAGTTGCTCTTCAAGCTCTGGATTTGCTTTCAAGCGAATAGAATGATCACGCAACCACTCACGGTATGGACGCATGTTTTTCAGGTGGTTGCTGACATCTTTAGTGTCAAGGACTTTACCTGTCAAGGTATCGACAACGAGGATTTGACCTGGACCGACACGACCTTTCGATACAACATCTTCAGGTTGGTAATCCCATACCCCAATTTCAGAAGCCAAGGTGATGTAATCATTTTTAGTGATCACCCAACGCGCTGGGCGTAAGCCATTACGATCCAGCATGCAGATCGCATGGCGACCATCTTGAACCACTAAACCTGCTGGGCCATCCCACGCTTCCATATGTTTCGAGTTAAACTCATAGAAAGCACGTAAATCAGCATCTAAAGTTTCAACGTTTTGCCATGCTGGTGGTACAAGCATACGCAGTGCACGGAATAAATCCATGCCACCGCCCACCAAGATTTCTAGCATATTGTCTAGGCTTGAAGAATCCGAACCTGTACGATTCACAATCGGATTCAATTCAGTTAAACCCGGCAATAAAGGATTTTCAAATTTTGGAGTACGTGCCAATGCCCAGTTACGATTCGCAGTAATCGTGTTGATCTCACCATTATGCGCAAGATAACGGAACGGTTGAGCCAATGGCCAACGCGGTAAAGTATTGGTCGAGAAACGCTGATGGAACACCACAATATGTGAAGTCAAACGCTCATCAGCCAAGTCAGTATAGAAGTCAGCAATCGCTGCTGGCATCATCAGACCTTTATAGGTAATCACTGTTGTCGCCAATGTGGTGACATAAAATAATGGATCATTATGTAATTGTTGTTCTGCACGACGACGTGCTAAAAAAAGCTTACGGTTAAATTCAACTTCAGTGACACCCATTGGACAGTTCACGAGAATCTGTTCAAAAACAGGTAAAGACTGCAAGGCAATTTCACCTAAAGCATCGTTATTGGTTGGTACAACACGCCATGTTGCAACCTTTAAACCTTCAGCTTCAATTTCTTTATTGAGAATATTCTTTGCATTCTGAGCAAGCGCAGGATCAATATTTAAAAATACGGTACCCGCAGCAAAAACCTCTGTTAGGTTTACTCCGAGTTTCAGCGCTTCATCACGGAAAAATTGTTTCGGCATAGCCAATAACAATCCGCACCCATCTCCTGTCTTACCATCAGCGGCAATACCACCACGGTGCGTCATGCAACTTAAACTGTGAATCGCGGTTTCAACTAAATGATGGCTTGATTCCCCTTTCATATGGGCGATCAAACCGAAGCCACAGTTATCCTTAAACTCATCAGGTTGATATAAACCTTGAGCGGGAGCTACAGTATTAGGCGATGGCATGTGCATAGCGTACCCTTCTTTAAACATGGCTCTTTCGAGCAACAAACAATCAATTCATTTTCTGCGATATTGCCGATTAACTCACATAAAGTTCAATGCTTCGCGAAAACATTTTTACTGGCGGATTTGCAATATACGCCTTTCTTTTCCAAGAATCAGCGCATTTACCATATAAAGTGTTTTCAGTTATTACACCTTAGCAAGGCTTTGTAAAGCAGAAAACTTTCCATTTCACTAAATTAATGAACCATTTAGCACACAGAAAGATGAGGAGTAGACAAAACAGCACCACAAAATAGCAAAAAACATGCCAATTAAGCATAAATTTACTAAATCATTAAAAAAATTAAAATAAGTTTAAATTATAATGATGAAGAGTGATCACACAATGAGCATAATTGCACCACAAAGAAGCTAAATGCCACAAAAAGAATCAGCAAGCACCATTGTGGTGCGATGCTAATTAAATGGGTCGCTGATTTCTCGTCTTGAAGTATCTGAATTTTCTTTTATTTTTTCAGCATTTGAAGGTGCGGGAGGTGTGGAATGATTTTGCTGAACACTGACCACATTGCCTTGTGCATCACGCTGGGTCACTGTTGTTTTAACTGTTGTCGATGCACTGGTTGCGCCACTATTCACCGATGGCGTCGTTGCTGATGAACTGCCCATCAACAAAGACTCATCAACCCGAGGTAACGCGGCTGGTTTTAACTGAATTGCATAAAGCTGATTGGTCGCCAATTTCATTTCATCAGCACCTAAATCATTGACTAAATCGGCATAGGTCGAAAGTCGCTGAGCCTTTGGTTGAATAGACTCAGGAAGTGCCAAGTTCAATTGAGAAAACTGGCGATTTGCATCCTCTGCACTAGAGAACACCCCATAAGCCAAAACATATTGCTCGACTTGATCCTGACCACTCAAACGGAAATAAATGAACTTTTTGCGATCAGCACGATTCAACAAAAAGTTTTTGATGATCGCCTCGTTTGAACTACGGAAAATCTCCATCACCCACTGACGCTGATTGTCTTTGACAAATTTAGTGCCCCGAAACTCTGGGGTATGTTCATTGGTTACAACAACTCGGGCGGTAAGATCTAAAGGTCGCACCGCATCTGCAAGTGCACCCAAATGCGTTGTCGCAGCAACTTTCTCAGGCTGTATCTGAACGGGTACTTCAATTTTAGATGGCTGCTCGACTTCCACCAAGGCATCACTATCAGTAACAGCCCAAAATATCAATGCGGCAATTAAACAAGCCAGTGCAAAAACCAGCCAGCTATATTGTTGAATATTTTGCCAAATTGATCGTGACACAGCGATGCTTTCCTTTCGTAATTCATTATGCAGATTGATTTGCTAAAATAGCTTGCTTCATAAGCTCAACATCAAAATCTTTTGTAATTATGGCTTGCCCTAATTTCTCAAGCAAAACTAAGCGCAGTTGGCCATTTAAGACTTTTTTGTCATGCGACATGTAAGCCAAAAATTCATCCAGTGGAATTTTTGGACATAATATCGGTAAATGAGCACGTTGAATGATTTTTTTTGTACGTTGCAGATCTTCGGTCGAAATCCAACCGAGACGATGAGATAGGTCTGCCGCCATCACCATACCCGTCGCAACCGCTTCACCATGCAACCACACGCCATAACCTAAATACGATTCAATGGCATGGCCAAAGGTATGACCCAAATTAAGTAATGCCCGTTCGCCTTGTTCTTTTTCATCATTGGCAACAATTCTAGCCTTATGCGCACATGAGCGATAAACTGCCTCTGCAAGTAAATTTGGATCTCTGGCAACCAACGCATCCATGTTTTGCTCTAACCACGATAAGAAATCCACATCGCCCAATAAAGCATATTTAATCACTTCAGCAAGACCTGCTGAAAGTTCACGATCGGGCAAGCTATCGAGCTGTGCCATATCAGCCAGTACCACTTGAGGTTGCTGGAAAGCACCTAACATGTTCTTGCCCAAGGGATGATTGATCCCTGTTTTCCCGCCGACACTTGAATCAACTTGTGACAATAAGGTAGTCGGAACCTGTACAAAATTCACCCCACGCTGAAAACACGCAGAGGCAAAACCGGCCATATCCCCAATCACACCACCACCTAATGCCAAAACCGTACAATCACGGTTAAATCCAGCTTCCAATAAGGCATCAAAAATTAAATTTAAATGTTGAATATTTTTATATTGCTCACCATCAGGCAAGATGCATTGCGCAACTTGCTTATCGAGTTGAGTTAATGCATCCGCATAATGCTGCAAATAAAGCGGCGCCACCGTGGTATTTGACACCAACATTACTTGCCGCCCATGTAGATAAGGTTCAAGTAATTGTTTAGGGTCCAAATGACTTCCAATAAAAATCGGATAGCGACGATCACCTAACTCAACATATAACGTTTGCATAATTAAAACCAACTCGAGAATTACTTAATTTGTTTAGATAAAATAACCTGTAGAATGCGCTGCGCTAAATCTCTTGCTGCACCTTGATTTGTCTCGATTATATAATCTGCAACTTCACGATACAAAGGATCGCGCAAGGTCAATAAATCTCGCAGTTTCTGTTCGGGATTGTCTACTTGTAATAATGGACGATTTTTATCGCGATAGGTTCGCTGTAGTTGAAGTTCTACAGGCGTATATAAATAAACAACAATGCCGCGTTGTTTTAAAAATTCTCGATTGCTCGGTTGTGTGACAACACCGCCACCTGTCGCTAACACAAGTGCAGAACGGGCAGTGAGATCGTTCAAAACATTGGTTTCACGCAAACGAAATCCCACTTCCCCTTCTTTTTCGAATATCCATGGAATAGTGGCTCCTGTCTTACGCTCAATCTCATGATCGCTATCAATGAAATCACGTCCTAACAGCTCTGCTAAATGTCGACCAACCGTTGTTTTTCCTGCCCCCATTGGCCCTACCAAATAAATATTTGGTAGGGTTTCAAACGCTTTGCTTGGCAATGCGCCACCTATATTAATTGCAATTATTGAAAATATATTAATGATTTCTCGTCAAAGTGTCATTAACAATTCTCGGCGTCACAAAAATAAGCAGTTCACGTTTATTATCCGTTTTTAAATCACGACGGAAAAGACGGCCGACATACGGTAAATCACCCAAGAATGGAACTTTAATTTGTGAACTAATATTTTCTTGTTCAAAAATCCCACCAAGAACAACAGTTTCGCCGTTATCAACCAAGACATTAGTATCAATCGAGTTCTTACTAATCGTCAATTGACCCGTTGGTGTTGGATTACTTGGCGCATCTTTAGTGATGTTGAGCTTCATCATGACTTTACCTTCTGGGGTAATACTCGGCGTCACATCTAAGCTCAATGTCGCATCAATAAATTCTGTTTTAGGCACAGCATTTGCACCAGCACCCGTCGAGGATGAATAAGGGATTTTAGTTCCTGATTCAATTTTCGCAGGTTGTTTATCCGCAGTCATGACTTTTGGTGTTGAAATCACCTCACCATAACCATCTGCTTGAACGGCTGAAAGTTCGAGATCAAGCATAAAGTCAGATAGGCTAATTAAGCCAAAAGCGATACGACTTGCACCAGCGGTGGTCGCACCCAAATCTACGTTTAAATTGTCTGGACGTTCAATCTCGTATTTCCAACCACCTGTATCACTGTCTTTTTCAGGCTTTCTAAGGTTCCATAGCGTGGTATCACTACCACCCACCAACAAGTCATTATTTCGAGTGACACCTTGTGACAAGATTCCCCACTTCACCCCCATCTCTCGGGTAAAGTCTGTACTCGCTCTGACGATACGTGCTTCGATCATGACTTGTTTGACTGATACATCTAACAAATCCACCATCTTACGAATTTTGTCAATATTGAGCGCAGTATCATTGACGATCAAGGTATTGGTACGCACATCTGCGACTGCACTGCCACGAGAACTGAGCAAACTCTCCAAAGCCAATGAGTCAGAGTTCGTAGTACGGTTTGAGACGCCGCCCTTACCATCACGAGACTCTTCGATTAACTTTAAAATATCTGCAGCTTTGGCATAACTGAGTTTAATATATTCGGATTGAATCGGCGCAAGCTTCACACTTTGTGCAATGGCTTTCGCTTCTTCTTCTTCCGCTTTGATCAGCTCTGAAACAGGCGCAATCCAGATCACATTTCCATTACGGCGTTTATCAAGATTTTTGGTTTTCAACACGATATCGAGCGCTTGATCCCATGGAACATCTTTCAAACGTAGGGTAATATTGCCCTGTACCGTATCTGCAGCGACCATATTGATATTGGTAAAATCAGCCAACAACTGTAGTACGCGACGCACTTCGATATCTTGGAAATCCAAAGAAATCTTATTGCCTGTATAGGCTTGTGATTTTGCTCGCAATGGTGATTTATCTTCAGGACGCTTTAGGCTAATCGTGAGTTTATTCTCTGCTTGATAAGCCATGTATTCATAGCTTCCTGCGGACTGAATGGTGATCACGCCATTGCCTTTATCGTTATACGCATCAACTCCAGCAACAGGTGTCGCAAAATCATTGGTATTTAAGCGGCGTGCGAGATGGGTTGGAATCTTATTCCCCATGGTTCGTACCACGATTTTACTGCCTTGTTGTTGTACATCTACTGGGGTATTACTTCCCAATAAATCAATCACAACCAAACCTTCACCTTGTTTTCCACGCTGAAAGCCAATATTGGAAACACCTTGTTGTGCTTGACGAGCCGCAACTGGTGCTGTCGTTGCAGCCGCTGGACGTGCCGAATTTATTTTTAAAACAAAGGTATTGCCTTCAACGCGTGTTGTAAACGCCCCTGCATCTTTCAAATTGACGATCACACGAGAACGCTGATCGTCAGCAGCAACTTCGACGGAACTGGCTTCTTTGGTCGATACAGGAATCGATGTCTGCTTTAAAGACTGTTGTGCTTTATCAAAATCTAAAATCAGACGTGAAGGTTGCTCGAGCTGATAAGCCTGCGGTTGTGGCGGCAAACCATTAAACATGACACGGATTTCAGTTCCCTGATCAGCTAAGCTCATTGGCACAATATTAGTCATACTGACTTGTGCTGATGCAACCTGCATCACAGCTATAGCGACAGCACCCATAGAAAATTGACGGAATGCATGATTCATGGTCTTCGCTTCCCCAAATAAAGAATCTTTAAACTGTTTTTTCATTGTTATTCCCTTAATCTTACGGCGCTGGTCCAATTAAAACGAGTGTTCTCGGTCTTTCAACATAACCTTCTCGTCCATCAGGTACAATTTCAACCAAGTCGATCTGAGTCGGGCTAATTTTAATAATACGCCCCTGATTCATCCCCAAATAACTGCCCACTTGTACGCGCTCAATCTGCCCATCTGGTGTTTGGATTAATGCAATGGTCTGATTTACTCGACCACGCATACTTCCTTTCATATTCAGAGATTCCAACGCATAGCTTTCTAAAGGCTGTGGTTGACGATTGAAGTTTGGATAAACACGCTTACCTGCCATAATCTTTAATTCAGCCGCCAAAGAGCTTGGCATAAAAGGACTCTTTAGCTGATGCGCTGAATAATTAAATAAAGGTACTGGGGTAAATATAGGTGCGGGCTCAATTGGTAAAGGCGGTTGATTACGAATTTCCGCCATTTTTTGACTCACCGCATCAATACGAGAATCACAGCCCACCAACCCAAAACCAATAAACAGGCCCAGTATTAACTTATAATGGTTCATTAGCGCTGTCCTCCTTGAGCAGATGGAGCTGTCGCATCAATAGCGGCCTGATCATCAACACCAACATAACGATACGTTTTTGCTTTCACAGTGTAGCTAACCACTGGAATATCGGATTTTTTCTGGGTATCTGCTTTTGCTTCCACGGTAAAATCATGCAAAGTCACAATGCGCGGTAACGCTGCAATACCTGTCGCAAAAGCACCGAAAGCATGGTAATCACCCGTCGCTTCCATACTGATAGGTTGCTCAATAAAGAACTCTTGTTTAATTTCTTGTTCTAAACGGATATTTTTAAACTTCAGACCAGAATTTACGCCTGTTAAGTTCATATCCTCGACCAAACTTGGAATTTCTGTTTCTTTCGGCAACTGCTCTAGTTGCTGATTAAAATTCGCTTCCATCTCTTGTAATTGCGTTTGGTACTGCTGCAAATTACGCAACTTAGATTCTTTTTCTTTAAACTCATTCAACAAGCTTTGTTCTCGTGCTTGTGCATTGGCAATGGTTTCCAATTGCTTTTGCACCACCACAAAATAACCCAATGCAGCGACAGCTAAAAGAATAAAAATCCAACAAGTCACTTTGACAGAGAGTGGCCAACTGCCATAGTTATTCATATCCAAGGTATTAAATTGTTGGAAGAATTGCTCTACTGTCATTTTTTTCTTCTTTACAGCAACACTGTCTTGATTAAGATCATTTAATTCATCTTGACTCATTGTGTCACCCCCGCTGTCCCTAATGTTGCTGTCTCTGACGCTGGATCGGCGACAATAGCTGTACCGATTTCACCCAAATCTACAGTGACCACAAAACTTCCATAATTCTCTTCGACACGAGGAACCAAAGAGCTTACTGTTTTATCTTTTTTCTCTTCTGCTGCCAAAAATGAATTCATAAAGGCATTACGATACCAAGGAGATGCCTCTAAATTACGCAGCAACTCAGCAACAGTATTTGGACTTTCCGCCTTGCCCTCGATACTGAATTTATCGCCAGTTCGCGTAAACTTAGTGATGTACATGGTTGGTGGCGTCACACGAACCAGCTCATCAACTAAACGTACAATCACTGGACGTTGTCCTTGTAAGCCCTGAATCAACTTCATTCGTTCAATAATGGCATTGCGGCGTTCTTGCAAACCCTCTAAAGACTTGAGCTGTACATCCAAACTTTGATTGGTACTGACAATGAACTGATTGGCTTGCTCTTGATCATTCAGTTTATGATCAAAATACATCCACGCTGTAAATACAGATGCAATTCCTAATGCAGCCACCCCAACACAAAATGCGACAAATTGTTTCTTTCTTTGTTCTCTTAGCTCATCGCGCCAAGGGAGTAAGTTAATCTTTGCCATTAATCAAAACTCCTCAATGCCAAACCACATGCAACCATCAATGAGGAAGCATCATTTTCAATTTTTTTAATATCGATTTGTGGAGAAAAACCCATTTGTAAAAATGGATTGGCAATCGTTACTCGGTAACCCAGTTTTTGTTGTAATAACTTTGCAAGGCCTGGAATATTGGCATTCCCCCCAGCAAGCAAAATATGGTCGATCTCGTTGAATTGAGAGGATGAAAAAAAGAATTGCAGTGAACGCGCTGCTTGTTGCACCACGGCATCTAAAAATGGCTCGAGCACCTCGATGTCATAATCATCTGGAAGCGTTCTTTCTTTTTTGGCGCGCCCTGCTTCTTCAAATGACAAACCATAGCGACTTTGAACATCTTGGGTCAGCTGTCGCCCACCAAAGACTTGTTCACGTGTATAGATAATTTTGCCCTTTTGCATCACAGATAGCGTGGTCATGGTATGCCCGATATCTAAGATGCCAACGGTATTTGCCCCCATCGGCAATGTGTCCGAAAACACACTAAAAGCGCGCTCCATTGCATAACTTTCAACATCAGCTGTTTTTGCAGCTAATCCAGCAAGCTCAAGCACTTCTACACGCGTATCAACATTCTCAGTACGTGTGGCAACGAGAAGGACATTTACCCGATTCTGATTGACCAATCGATCGGGTAAAACCTCAAAATCAAGACTCACTTCATCTAATGGGAACGGAATATATTGCTCAGCATCCATACGAATTTGAACTTCACGCTCTTCATCCGTCATATCAGCGTCCATCTCTATGATTTTATTAATCACCATAGAAGTTGGTACCGCAATTGCGACATTGCTGGTATGTGGATTGGCGAGGTTTACCACTCTCTCAAGTGCATCACCTACCGCCTCTGGGTTCAAAATGCTTTTTTCCACCACGCTATTTTCAGGCAATGGCATCACGGCATAACTTTCAACCCAATATCTACCGTTCTTTACAGAGAGCTCCAATAATTTAACAGTTGTCGAACTAATATCGACACCCACTAACCCCTTATTTGGTTTACGATATAACCTGAGCACAGTATTTTCCTATTTATTTTTTTATCCCCAAAAATACAACACACTAATTTGTTTTGGTCTTTAATTAATACGGATACAATAACCCATCTAACAATCCGTATGTCTAAAGGATATACTGACCACAATTAGTTTGTCATTCGCTCTTATTAAAACTTACTTATTATGAAAAAGCTATCCAGTTCTGGTATTGTTCGCCCATTTTTTTTGATCATTATTATTATCTTAGTCTCACTTCCAATGGGATTTTATGGCATGTATCTCTATCTCGCGCCATCACTGCCAGATATGAGCTCATTAAAAAAGGCGCCACTGTTAAAACCATTGCAGGTCTATACTGCAGATAATAAGCTAATTGCAGAATATGGCGGAAAACTTTCCATTCCTGTCGAATATGAGCAAATTCCTCCCACGTTTATTCATGCTTTTTTGGCCGCTGAAGATTCTTCTTTTTTTGAGCATAGCGGCATTAGTTTTAAAGGTTTGGGGCGAGCGATAACCGAATCTGTGACTGGTTCTGATGTCCAAACTGGGGGCTCAACCATTACCATGCAGGTGGCGAAGAATTATTATTTAAGCCCAGAGCGAACCTTAAGACGTAAACTAACTGAAGTCTTTCTTGCGCGAAAAATTGAACAGAGCCTCACCAAACAAGAAATTCTAAGCTCTTACGTCAATAAGATCTTCTTAGGTAAAAATTCCTACGGCATCGCTGCTGCTGCGCGTATCTATTACAACAAAAATATCGATGAACTCAGCATTGCACAGATGGCAATGATTGCAGGTTTACCCAAAGCACCTTCAAAATATAACCCTGTTGCCAACCCTCAACGTGCACTTGAACGCCGCAATTGGATTTTAGGTCGTATGCTACAGTTGGGGTATATCAACCAAACTCAATATCAAAAAGCAGTTGCAGAACCCATCAATCTAAACATGGTGGACCGCTCTGTGAGCAATGTGTTTCCATACGTAGGCGAAATGGTGCGTTCAGAATTGGTTAAACAATTCGGCGATCAAGCGATTGATTCAGGCTACAAGGTGTACACCACCATTGATAGCAATCGCCAACGTTATGCTGAGCAAGCTCTTCAAGATGGTTTAGAAGCTTATGACCGTCGTCATGGCTGGCGTGGGCCGGAAGCACATGATCAACCCCTCAATCAATTTATGGCTTATGCCAACACCTACCCTGCCAAAGTCGTAAAAGTAAATAACAATTCCTTTGATGCACTCATGCAGGATGGCTCGACTGTGACCGTTAATTGGTCGGGTATGTCATGGGTTCGTCCATATCGCAATGCCAATAGTGTCGGCGGTACACCTTCCAATGCCTCACAAATTGTCAAAGTGAAAGATATTATTCGCTTACGCCCCAATAAAGAAAAAACCGTTTGGTCTTTGGTCCAAGTACCTAGAGTGCAAGGTCAGCTCATTGCTTTAAATCCAAATGATGGTGCGATCGAAGCCGTTGTTGGTGGTTATAATTTCTATCAATCGAAATTTAACCGTGCGATACAAGGGTGGAGACAACCAGGTTCAACCATTAAGCCTTTCGTATATGCATTGGCTTTAGAGCGCGGCATGACACCTTATAGTATGGTCAATGACAACCCGATTACCATTGGGAAATGGTCGCCTAGAAACTCCGATGGCCGTTTTCTGGGCATGATCCCTCTACGTCGTGCTTTATATTTATCCAGAAATACCGTATCGGTACGATTGCTACAAAATGTGGGGATCGAGCGGACGCGTCAACTCTTTATGGATTTTGGTTTGCAGGATGATCAAATTCCTCGTAACTATACCATTGCATTAGGAACACCACAGGTCTTGCCTGTACAGATGGCAACGGGCTATGCAACCTTCGCAAATGGTGGCTATCGTATCCAGCCTCATTTTATCAAACGAATTGAAGATGCCTCTGGCAAAGTCATTTATAGTGCCAAGCCAGAATATGCATGTATTCCATGTATTGGCGATGCAAAAGCGCCTGCTCCGCAACAAGAAGCAGATGCTCCAGAAGTGACAGAAATCACTAATCAAAGCTTAGAAAATACCAATGCAGCATCTGAAGCTGAGTTGACAGTCGCTCAAGCTGAACCATCCTCCAAGACCAATAGTGATTATCGTCAAGCACAGCGTATTTTAAAATCAAGTTCTGCCTATGACATGGCCAACATTTTGCGTGACGTCATTCAACATGGTACAGGCCGTGCTGCACTTAAAATCGGTCGTGATGATTTAGGCGGGAAAACAGGAACCACCAATGATGCCAAAGATGCTTGGTTCGCGGGCTTTAATGGCAAATTGGTTACGGTAACTTGGGTCGGCTTTGATCAGCCGCGCACTTTAGGTCGCAGAGAATATGGCGGCGTTGCTGCATTACCAATCTGGACCAACTTTATGGCCAATGCTTTAAAAGATACGCCATCTGCATGGGTTCGATTGGATAAAGATGCGAAAGATCCTATTTCTCATGATCAATTACAGGTTCAGCAAAGCGAGGATCGTAAAGAATACCGTGCTTCTCCACCACTGGCACGTCCACTGTACCGCCCTGCACCAACCGCACCTACACGTTCTGCACAAAGTGATTTTTCAGACTTATCGGGTACGACACCAAACGGTGAACACACCATCACACCTGAGAGAAAACCACCACCGACAATGGGCTCAAATCCTCAAAACTCAAACGCCCAAAGAGAACGTGATGGGATTGAAAATTTAATTAATCAAATCCAATAATCCATCATAAAAGCCCAAACAGCCATCAATTTGATGGCTGTTTGTTTTTCTGAAATAGATAAATCTGAAAGGCAGCGCTAACCACAAATCGCTGTTGCTGCTCAAGTACTTTACGTCGCTCTGGATTGGCTTTATACGCATAGGGCGTCATCGCAATTAAGTTGCTGAGTGCGAGCTGATCTAACTGCATTGTGGTTTCAACAATTCGTTGCTGTTTCAGCTCAAATTGAGTCCCAAGCTGTTCAATAAACTTCTGTGGTTCATGCAAATTGACCTGCTCGAACAACGCTTCACGCAATGCGAATAGATGCTTAGGTGCAGGTGTAACCACAATCAAATAACCTTGATCACTCAGCACCCGTACGATTTCATTTTGCGGAATCGGACTAAATAAACTGCTACAGACATCAATCGAATGATCTCGTACAGGCAAAGTTGCCCCCGTACCCACCACCCAAGTCACATCAGAATTTAATTTTGCCGCACGTTGTATTGCTGTTTTGGCAATATCCACACCGATACAGTATTCGGTATAACGCTGCATAGCACTGGTGTAGTAGCCTTCGCCACAACCAATATCCAAAATCGTTTTTGGTTTTAACTGTTGTAGCAATTCAACCACAGCCTGTTGTAAGGGCTGATAGAAACCTGCTTGCAAGAACGCTCGGCGTGCCAACACCGACTCTGCCGTATCCCCTGGCGTTTTGCTATGCTTATGCTGCACCACATGCAGATTTACATAACCTTGTTTCGCCACATCATAATGATGTCCGTTATCACATCGCCATGCATTTTCAATCAAATTTAATGATTGGCGACAAACAGGACACATCAATAAATTCATCTATTTTCTCCAAGCATAAAAAAAGCTGGTATTCACCAGCTTCTTTTTTAAATCGTGGCTTAACGTAATTTTAACGTCATTAACCCTAAAACCACCAAGAAAATCGTAATAATCCAGAAGCGAATCACCACTTGAGTTTCCTTCCAGCCTTGTTTTTCATAATGATGATGTAGAGGTGCCATCAGAAATACACGTTTGTTTCGCATCCGCAATGAACCAATCTGCAAAAATACCGAGATGGCTTCCATAACAAATACACCACCCATAATCGCAAATACAATTTCCTGTCTAACCATGACTGCAATCGTACCGAGCATCGCACCCAACGCCAACGCACCGACATCACCCATAAACACTTGAGCAGGGTGGGCATTGTACCAAAGGAAGGCCAAACCAGCACCGATCATCGCTGAGCAAATCACCACAAGCTCTGAGGTATATTTCACATAGGGAATATGTAGATAATTGGCAAAACGAATATCCCCAGACAAATAAGCAAATACGCCCAAACCTGCCGCGACCATCACAATCGGCATAATCGCCAAGCCATCCAAACCATCGGTTAGATTGACTGCGTTAGATGCACCATTGATCACCAAATAAGTAAAGGCGATGAACGCTAAACCGAGTGGAACTGCTGAAAGTGGAATGGAAAGATTCTTAAAGAATGGAATCAATAAGTCCAACATATTCGCGGTATGTAAAGCACTATCTTGTTGTTTGGCAATCACATATAAAGCAACACCCGCGCCTAAGGAAGCAACCGAAGTCCAAAAAAACTTTTTCCGTGCAGGTAAACCCGCATTGTCTTTATAACGGACTTTAATCCAGTCATCGGCCCAACCGACTGCGCCAAACACCACCATAACCCCCAAAACAATCCATACGTAAGGGTTAGATAAGTCTGCCCACAACAGTGTACTAATACCAATAGACAGCAGAATAAGAATCCCGCCCATGGTCGGCGTTCCCATCTTCTTGGCATGATTTTCAGGTGCAAAAGAGCTCACCGCTTGACCATATTTTAATGCTTGTAATTTGCGAATCATAATCGGTCCTAAAACCAATCCAATTGCCAACGCGGTCAGTAGACTCAATAATGAACGCAATGTTAAATAACGAACAACTTGGAACGAGCTGTTATACCCCGCCAATTGTTCAAATAACCATAACAACATTTAAATTTTCTCCATCAAATCAGCCATCAACGTTTCCATGTGGGTGAAACGGGACCCTTTGAAGAGGAAACTCATCGACTGGGGTTGATGTCTTTGCACTAAATTAATTAAAAACGGTAACGCCTCTGCTTGTGTAGCAAATGCATGTAATGTTTTGGCATACGCTGAGCCCTGCTGTGCTGCTTCAGCAAACTCTCCGACCACAACCAATGCATCTAAAGGCAAATTCGCTAAATCTCGACCTAAGTCATGGTGTTCTTGCCAACTTGATTCTCCAAGCTCACCAATGTCGCCCATGACCATGACTTTCAAACCTTGCTGCTGCAATAAGACATTCGCAGCTGCACGCATAGAGGTTGGATTGGCATTATAAGTATCGTCAATAAATAGGTGCTGTTGATGTTGAATAAAATTCAAACGACCTTTTGCACCTTGTGCGTGTTCTAAGCCATGCACAATATCATCGAGTTCAATCCCAATCGCCAACGCAAATGCGGTGGCTGCTGCTGCATTTTCTACATTATGCGCACCTGCAAAGGGCAGATTCACAGCGCAAACGCCTTGCGGTGTATGCAAACGAAACTGTGAAAATTGAGGGTGAAGTTCAACCTCAGTGACAAAGATATCTCCACCTTCACCAAAACTTAAAATTGGATGCTTTTGAGCACACTCACCAATGCTTGTTGCATAATCATCATTTGCAGGAACGATCGCAGTACCTTCAGGCAAAATGTGCGCATAAATTTCTGACTTCGCGCGATAAATACCCTCTCGCCCACCAAACTCCCCCAAGTGCGCTGTTCCAATATTTAGAATACCAGCCACATGTGGTTGCACTAGATTTGAGGTGTAATCAATCTCACCTTGATGACTCGCCCCAAGCTCCATCACGGCATAGCGATGTTCTTGACGTAATTCAAGCAACATCATCGGCACACCTAAATCATTATTCAGGTTGCCACGGGTAATCAACGTCGGTGCTAAACGAGACAGAATGCTGCCTAACATTTCCTTTGTCGTGGTTTTACCACTACTGCCCGTCAATGCAATCACTTTAAGCTGTGGGTTCTGTTGACGACGATAAGCCCCCAAATGCCCCAAAGCCAAGCGCGTATCTTTGACCACAAGCTGCACAATATCAGCATCAACTGGACGTTCAACAATCGCCATTTGACAGCCCTGCGACGCAACTTGCGCCACAAAATCATGTGCATCGAAACGCTCACCTTTCAAGGCAAGAAAAGCATCCCCTGCTTCAGCATGACGAGAATCCGTCAAAATTCGCTTGATTTCTCCTTGTGGAGATTTTGCGTTATACCACTCACCCTGTGTCGCTTGTTGTAATTGTTCTGCTGTCCAAGGTTCTAATGGAACTGTACTGGTGGTTGAGGTGTGCATACTTGTTATTTACCTTTTGACTCTATTGCGCAGGATAAGCTGAGTGTACCGAATGTGGCTGTGCAGTAAGTGCTGATTGCACCTCTACTACATCATCAAACCAATGTCGAACGCCATCAACTTCCTGATAGTTTTCATGCCCTTTTCCTGCGATCACCACAATATCTCCTGCTTGTGTATGTTCAACCACAAATCTTATCGCTTCACGGCGATCATGGATTTCATGAATCCTATGCGCAGCAAAATCAATCTCTTGCTTCATATCAGCAAAAATCTGTTCAGGGTTTTCAGTCCGTGGATTATCTGAAGTCAAAACTACAGGATTGGCATGATCAAGTGCCGCTTGCGTCATCAATGGACGTTTACCACGATCACGATCACCGCCACAACCAAATACCGCCCAAAGCTGCCCCGTGACATGGCGCTTTAAAGTCGTCAACACTTGAATCAAAGCGTCAGGGGTATGTGCATAATCGACCACAAATAACCGCTCAGCATCCTGAATCACTTGCATACGACCAGGAGCACCTTTGAGTTGTGGTACAAACTGGACTAAATCAGCCAAAGCAAAACCTGCATACTCAACTGCAATTAAGCTTGCCAATAAATTCTCGACATTAAAATGCCCAAGCAATGGACTTTGAACTGAATACAAACCTGTTGGCGCAATCAGCGTAAAACTCGCTCCACTCAAGCGATAGTGCAAATCAGCAATATGATAATCTGCGACTGCTTGAGTCAATGAATAAGTTAAGATTTTAGGTTGCGATGGATTGGCCTTGGCCGCATCCAACATGAGCGTGGCATAAGCATCGTCTAAATTAATCACTACGGCTTTTAAGGTGGTAAATTTGAATAGCAAAGCTTTGGCTTCAGCATAAGCCTCCAAAGTACCGTGATAATCCAGATGGTCACGACTTAAATTACTATAGACCGCGATTTCAATCTCACAGCCATTTAAACGACCTTGCTCTAAACCATGAGAGCTAGCTTCTAACGCAACAAATGCTGCACCCTGCTTGGCATAATCATGCAGTGCATTTTGTAATTGTAATGCGTCTAAGGTCGTGTGGCTGGAGGGTGTCAAATTCGGCAAAATACCATTGCCCGTGGTCCCCATCACCGCACAGCCTTTTCCTTGCGAACTCACCAATTCCGCGATTAAACGAGAAATTGTGGTTTTGCCATTGGTTCCCGTGACTGCAATACCGCGCAAGATCGATACTGGATCAACATGCTGCAAATATTGCTTTTGCCATTCACCCAATAACTGACGAACTGTTGGACAGGTCCACTCTTTTTCTAAACCTAGCGCAGTTTCACTAATCACCACCAATGCACCTGCATCCAATGCATTTTGGGCAAATTGGCGGGTTCTCTCAGCTTGGCTAAAACTATTCAACGCAATAAAGATTTGCCCTGCTTCAAGCTTACGGCTATCCAAACAAAAACCGTTAAAAGGCTGCGCAGACCAAGCTGCATCGATGTTGATCGGGTGTATCTGTTGAAAACAAATCGACATTTTTTACCTGCGCACTGGAGTTGGTGAAGTATCTAGTGGTCTATCCAAAGGTACATTGAGTAAGCGTAAGGACTCTTGCATAATTCTGGCAAAAACAGGCGCTGCAACCAAACCGCCATAGTAGCGGCCTTGCGGATTTTCTACGACAACGATCATCGCCAAACGAGGGTCACTCACAGGCGCCACACCCGCAAATAAAGCACGATATTCACTATTTGAATAGCCTTTACGGTCAGCGCGAAGTTTATGTGCTGTTCCCGTTTTACCCCCAACACGATAACCAGGAATTACGGCTTGTTTTGCAGTTCCCCCCGGTAAAGTAACCTGTTCTAACATCATCAAAACTTGGTCAGCAATTTTAGGGTCAAGTACTTGTTTGCCTTCGGGTGCATGTTCTAGCTTATGCAAACTTAACGGCATTTCCATGCCATGATTCGCCAGCATCGCATAACCTTGTGCAAGTTGTAAAATCGTGGCATTCAGGCCATAACCGTATGCCATCGTACCGAGTTGTGAGGAATTAAGCTTATCTCCAGAATAGAGTATGCCTGCACTTTCACCAGGAAATCTTACATCCGAGCGCTGGCCAAAACCGACGCGACGGAAAAAGGACGGCAAAGCATCTTTAGGCAAAGACAATGCCAGCTTCGCTGAACCCACGTTTGATGATTTAACAATCACGCCTGTCAATGTCAGCGCACCATAGTTATGGGTATCACGAATGGTGTGCCAACCCAACCGCATCGATCCCGGTGCTGTATTGATAATTGAATTCGGTGTGTACTGACCACTTTCTAATGCAGCAGCAACAGTAAATGGCTTCATGGTTGAACCTGGTTCAAACATATCAATCGCACCACGGTTACGCATGGCATCTTTATTTGAAAGTCCGCCCTTATCATTTGGGTTATAAGATGGCCAACTGGTCATCGCCAAGATTTCACCCGTTTTGACATCGACAGCAATCGCGGTGGCTGAACGTGCATTGTTTGCAACACCCGCAGCAGTCAACTCCCGATACATAATGTATTGCAATCGTGAATCGATACTCAGGGTGATGTTTTCGCCTGACTCAACCTCTTTGATCACTTCCGAAACTTTGAGGCGATTACCTTTTTTATCGCGGATAATCTTCTGTTCGCCATCAACCCCTGCCAGTCGTGTATTCAACTGCATTTCTAAGCCTTCGATACCCGTACCTTCACTATTGGTCAAACCAATAATTTGTGCATTTGCTTGAGGCTGAGGATAATAACGTTTATAGCTTTTCTCAGTATAAACACCCTGAAAATTGCGTTTTATAATTAAATCAGCTTGTTGTGGTGGGATTTCTTTTTGCAATACCAAATAACGCGAACGCGCCCGATCATTCATTTGCTGCTTTAAAACTTTACGGTCAATCCCAACAGCATCTGCCAATTCATCTAAATTTAAATTTTTATTGGGCAACTGACGTTTTAGACGGCGATTGGTCGGATCTTTTTTAAGTTCTTCAGTAATTTCATTAAATTGTTTTTTGGCATCCCAATAATCTCTTGGGTCAATCACGATTTTCATGATCGGCGTACTGATTGCGAGCGGCACACCGTGACGATCACTAATCACACCACGCATCGCTTCTAGACGTTCAGTCCGTAAAATATTGGCATTGGCCTTGTTTTGCAAAAAGTCTTTATTGACCACTTGTACATAAAATGCACGCGCCACCAGAACCACAAAACAAAGCAGTACCACGCCCCAAAGCAAATAAAACCGCCACATATCCAAAGCAAGTGTTGGTTTTGCCGAAATAGACTGCTGTTTTCTTCGTATCGGTTTACTTCGCTTATCTGCCATACAGCATGCCTTATTTATCTTGCTTCGAGGTCGTAGGTAAAGAAATCACAACGGTTTGTGCCGCGGGTGGTGAGAACATGCGGAGTTGCGTAACCGCACGTGAACCAATCTGTGCCGTCGCACCAAAGGTTTGCTGCTCAATGAGCAGACGCCCCCATTCAGCATTTAAATCATCTCTTTCACGCATATATGCACTCAAGTCACGATAGTCATGACGATATTCAAATACCTGAAACACCACCATCATTGCACTCGTGAATACCAGTGCAACAAGTACAGCATAAACAACGACTTTTTTCAGTCCATTTTTGCTGTTTGGTAGAACCTCGTCATCATTTTTATTGTTCATTATTTGCCTTTTTGCTCTATACGCTCTGCAACGCGCAGCCATGCACTACGAGAGCGAGGATTTTCTTTCACTTCAGCTTCACTCGCACGAATCCGAGACACTTTCTTTAAGCGTCGCGTATCAACGCGTTGTTGCGGCATGCCCCAGCCATGATCTTCAGCTAGAGTCGATTCTTTTTGAATAAACTGCTTAATTAAACGATCTTCTAAAGAATGGAAACTGATCACGGCTAATTGCCCTTGGGCTTTCAACAATTCTACAGCTTGCGGTAAAAATACCTCAATATCATCCAGCTCTTTATTTAAGGCAATGCGAATCGCCTGAAAGGTTCGCGTGGCAGCGTGTTTATGCTTTTCCCATTTTGGATGGGCAACTTTAACAATTTCTGCGAGCTGCGCAGTGGTGGTAATTTCACCTGCTGCTTTAATCGCTTTGGCAATACGACGACTATAACGCTCTTCACCATATTGATAGATAATATTGGCGAGTTGTTCTTCTTCAATTTTCAACAACCATTCTGCCGCAGTCGGACCTTGCGAATTGTCCATCCGCATGTCCAATGGTCCATCCTTCATAAAACTAAAACCACGCTCTGCTTGATCAAGCTGTGGTGAAGACACGCCTAAATCCGCCATGATGCCATCGACTTCAGCAATACCGATCTTGGCTAGCTCAGATTGTATATCTGCAAAACTGGCATGAATAATTTTAAATCGAGGATCTTCTTGTTCTAATTGTGCTGCGACTTCAAGCGCTTGTGGGTCTTTATCGAATCCGTAAACACGTGCATTTTGATCTAATTTTGAGAGCAATAATTTGGTATGACCGCCGCGCCCAAAGGTGGCATCAACAAAAACACCTGAGTCGCGACCTGCCAAAACGCCATCAATGGTTTCGTGAAGTAAGACAGAAATATGCGACATAGTAGATAAATCAACAGCTAAAAATGTAACTGCACATTATCACCTTGTTTTATGCCAGTACCAAACGACTTTTTGTAGAGAATTCTTAACTTTTCATAGGTAAAACCGTTTTCTTATCATTTTCCATTCAATAAAAAAAAGCAAATACCTCGCGTATTTGCTTTTGCACTTAAGTAATCCGAAGTAGCGACACGTCATTCTATCGCTTTTGGGAATATATTTGGTCGAAAACTGCGCCATTCACAAAATGTGTTTTTTGCGCTTTTTCCCATCCACCAAACACCTCATTAATATTGAACAGCTGAATCTTCGGAAATTGCGCCGCATACTTTGCTGCGACTTGCGGATGACGTGGCCGAAAATAATGTTTCGCCGCAAGCTCTTGTCCCAAAGGGGAATAAAGGAAGTTTAAGTAGCCACGCGCTAAATGACGATTTCCATTTTTATCTACTGTTTTATCGACGACTGCAACGGAAGGCTCTGCCAAAATCGAAATAGAAGGATAAACAATTTCAAATTTATCTTTTCCCAAACCTTGAGTTGCCAATAGCGCTTCATTTTCCCAAGATAACAGCACATCACCAATACCACGTTCAGCAAAAGTCGTTAAAGAACCACGTGCACCTGAGTCTAGAACTTTGACGTTATGGTAAAGTTTTTTGACCAACTCACGCGCTTTTGCATCATTTCCAGCGGGTTGTTTTAATGCATACCCCCAAGCAGATAAATAAATCCAACGCGGCGCACCGCCTGTTTTAGGATTTGGGGTAATAATTTCAACGCCATCTTTAGTTAAGTCATTCCAATCACGAATATGCTTTGGATTGCCTTTGCGAACTAAAAAGACAATGGTTGAAGTATAAGGTGCAGAATTATTTTTAAATTGTTTTTGCCAATCTTTTCGAATTAAACCAGCATTCGCTATTTCATCGATATCATTGGCAAGTGCTAAAGTCACTACATCAGCTTGTAGACCATCGATCACAGATCGAGCTTGCTTACCCGACCCACCATGTGACTGTTTAAAATTAACGTCTTGACCTGTTCTTTGCTTCCAGTACTGTCCAAATGCCTGATTATATTCTTGATAAAACTCACGCGTTGGATCATAAGATACATTTAGAAAGGCTGTCGCTGCTTGGGCTACACTGGTTAAACCCAACAGCAAAAATGTTGTTATTGCTATTTTCATTTAGTTCTTACTCATCAGACCCCATTCATAAGCACTATATTTAGTATCAAATACCTTTACAATCATGTGCTTATATCAATAAATAGATTATTATTCTACTTTTTAGATATACCCCCTCAATGTATCTATTGCACCATAAATGTACAACGAAAGATTATGAGCTAACATTTGAAAAGTGAGGGCCTCCACGCTTTCTACACATTTGCTTGCTAAATTTGTATTGTGTACAAAGCAGCAACACTGTTATAAACATATATAACGGCGTGGCTAAATTTTAGATTTTTTGTAAAAAGTGTGACGCAGTTCTACTTTTTTATTATTTTTTATGTTTAAATTGTATCTATAAAGCAAATTATTAGTTGTTTGGTTGGTCTTGATAGACCAGAAATCAAAAGGGGATGTGAGCAATGCGAGCATTAGAGTTGAAAAAAGCACTATGCCTAAGTTTATTTTTAACTTGTTCTATATCTGTTGGGCATGCAGCTGCGATTAAAGAAAACAACAGTTTAAAAACGCTAGACAAGACGACTTCACCGATCGTTAAAGCGCTCGATCAGCAAAAACGCAATACCTCATTATCATTATCTGCAACAGATGATGAATTAAAAATGTTGAATAGTATTCGTACAACACCGACTCAAACTTTTTTTGCTAGTCAACACGAACGTTTTTCCCGTTTCGTTCAAACCATATTCCAACCGCATACATCTTAACGATTAAATATGTAATTCCTCACATGTTTAAATAAGCCTAGTCATACCGTGACTAGGCTTTTTCGTTATAATAGTTCAAATTCTAATTTAAACGCCGATCACTTATGACAGTTCGTACTCGCATTGCGCCCTCTCCTACAGGCTTTCCTCATGTAGGCACTGCCTATATTGCATTATTTAATTTATGTTTTGCTCAACAGCACGGTGGTGAGTTCATTTTACGTATCGAAGATACGGATCAGCTTCGTTCAACACCTGAATCTGAAAAAATGATTTTAGACTCTTTACGCTGGTTAGGCTTAAATTGGTCAGAAGGCCCAGATGTGGGTGGCCCACATGCCCCATATCGCCAATCTGAACGTATGGGCATTTATAAGCAATATGCACTTGAATTAATTGAAAAAGGTCATGCGTTCTACTGTTTCGCAACCGCAGAAGAACTCGATCAAATGCGTGCTGAACAACAAGCCCGTGGTGAAACGCCGAAATATGATGGCCGTGGTTTAAAATTATCAGCAGAAGAAGTACAACAGCGTCTTGCAGCAGATGAACCACATGTCATCCGCATGAAAGTACCTGAACAAGGTATTTGTAAAATCAATGATATGTTACGTGGCGAAGTCGAAATCCCATGGGCACAAGTCGATATGCAAGTGCTTCTCAAAACGGATGGTTTGCCAACTTATCACCTTGCAAACGTCGTAGATGACCATTTGATGGAAATCACCCACGTATTACGTGGTGAAGAATGGCTCCCTTCTGCACCGAAACACCAGTTATTGTATCAATATTTTGGCTGGGACATGCCTGCGCTGTGCCATATGCCTTTATTGCGTAACCCAGATAAATCAAAACTCTCAAAACGTAAAAATCCGACCTCGATCAACTACTATCGAGATATCGGAGTATTACCTGAAGCTCTATTGAACTATTTAGGTCGTATGGGTTGGTCGATGCCTGACGAACGTGAAGTATTCACCTTAAAAGACATGGTGGACAACTTTGACGTACAACGTGTTTCACTGGGCGGCCCGATCTTTGATGTTGAAAAACTAAATTGGCTAAATGGTCAATGGATTAAAGCGCTCACACCTGCACAATTGTTAGAACGTTTACTCACATGGAAAAATGATCCAAAGACTTTAGAAGAGATTGCTGCTGCGATTCAACCGCGAATCAACTTGTTGTCAGAAGCTGTGAATTGGGCAGGTTTTTACTTCAATCACATGCCACAAATCAGCAAAGAACAATTTGAAAGCAAAAAATTGACTGAAGAACAAGTTCGTCAAAGCTTACAGTTCTCGATTTGGCGCTTAGAAGGCCAATTCACATGGAACAATGACACGGTGAGCCAAACACTGATGGACTTGGCAAATCAAATGGAAATTAAATTGCGTGACTTTATGCCCGCATTTTTTATTGCCATTGCGGGTTCAACCAGCTCAACCCCTGTGATGCAAGCAATGGTGACGATTGGTCCTGATTTAACCTTTGCGCGTTTACGCCATGCTTTGGAAATTGTAGGTACACCAAGCAAGAAAGAACTAAAAGTGTGGGAAAAGTTAAATGAATCGCTAAAATTGCCGAAAAATGATGCAAATAGTGAGAGTTAATCCAACATAATCATTGACGTGTGAGTGCAATCCTCCTAATATTGCCTCACACAAACTGGGGCCATAGCTCAGTTGGTAGAGCGCTACAATGGCATTGTAGAGGTCAGCGGTTCGATCCCGCTTGGCTCCACCAGAGTTTCGAAATAGCAAAGCATTGCTTTGCCGAAACGCAAGACAAGCAGCTATGCTGCGCGTAGTATCTGATCTAACACATAAGTGAAAGATAGGATACAAACCATGCCTCATCTGTCCCTATCGTCTAGAGGCCTAGGACATCGCCCTTTCACGGCGGTAACCGGGGTTCGAATCCCCGTAGGGACGCCATATTCTGTTTATCTAATAATTATATTTTTCTCACAATCTTTCCATTAAATCAGATTGCACATTTTCGATTTTTCCATAAAATAGCCGCTTCTCTATGCTTGGACAAATTGTCGTATGCAATCTTCCAACTCAAATACCCATCAAGACCCAAATGCACCAAAAACATTAAAACGTGCTATGAGTACGCGTCATTTAGTGATGCTCTCTCTTGGTGGTGCAATCGGTACAGGTTTATTTCTAGGTTCTGGCGAAGTTATTGCCCAAACTGGCCCTGTAGGCGCAATTATCGCCTATATCCTCGGTGGTTTGATCGCTTATATGGTGATGCTATGTCTCGGTGAGCTCGCTGTACACATGCCTGTGGCAGGTGCTTTTGGTGCATACGCGCAAAAATACATTGGTCCAGGCACAGGATACATGATCTCTTGGGTCTATTGGCTCACATGGACTGCCACATTGGGAACCGAGTTTACCGCAGCAGCCTTATTGATGCAGGAATGGTTTCCCCATATCTCGATGTGGATTTGGACCATTATTTTTGCTCTCACCATTTTTGCTCTCAATTTAAGCTCCACACGTATTTTTGCTGAGTCTGAATTTTGGCTGGCATTGGTGAAAGTCGTAACCGTTATCGTATTTATTTTGCTTGGTTTACTGGCGATTTTTGGCCTCATTCCTTTTGAGGGTACTGAATCAGCACCATTGTTCCACAACTTGACCACGCATGGCTGGTTCCCTCAAGGTTTGATTCCAATTTTTACCACCATGCTGATTGTAAACTTTGCCTTCTCTGGCACTGAGTTGATTGGTGTTGCCGCAGGTGAAACCAAAGACCCAGCAGTGAACGTGCCGAAAGCCATTAATGCCGCCATTTGGCGCTTGCTGATTTTCTTTGTTGGAACCATCATTGTCATCAGTGCTTTATTGCCTTTCGAAATCGCAGGTTTAGGCGGTGAAGGTGTCAGTAGCAGTCCTTTTGTCACAGTGTTTAATTACATTGGTATTCCATATGCAGATGACATCATCCGCTTTGTAATCATTACGGCGTTGCTTTCTGCTGCGAACTCAGGCCTATATGCCGCCTCTCGAATGATGTGGTCACTGTCTGATCAACGCCAACTTCCAAGCCTTTTCTCTCGACTTTCAAAGAGTGGCACACCAATTATTGCGCTTGTAGTGACGATGTTTGGTGCAATTCCTGGACTGTTATCTGAGCATTTTGCCCCAGAAACTATCTTTAAGAATTTGCTAGGTGTGGCTGCGTTCACCATGGTGATCGTGTGGATGAGTATTTGCTTGAGCCAATTCAACTTTAGACGTCAATGGTATAAAGCTGGCTATACTGCAAAGGATTTGAAATTTGCTGCGCCACTGTATCCTATCGTGCCAATCTTAGGATTTGTGTTCTGCTTTATTACAGGCTTAAGTATGGCCGCAGATCCCGAAATGCACGCAGGTCTCATCGTTTGTTTAGTCTTTATCGCGGCATGTTACTTAAGTCACTATGTCTTCTATCGTGACCGCAAATAAATAAATTTCAGAGAAAATGCACTTGCGTTCGCTAAAATACCAATGGTTTTAGCTTGCCCAAGCTGCATTTTTTTGATTTTGATGTAATTTTATCCACTTGTTCGCTTTTTTTAGCTTTTAGCCTGAAAAGCGTTTGACACATTATCTAATTCAACCTAATATACGCCCACCTCTGAAACGTCCCTATCGTCTAGAGGCCTAGGACATCGCCCTTTCACGGCGGTAACCGGGGTTCGAATCCCCGTAGGGACGCCATTAATTTTTCAGATGTATGCCTCAATATAAGTCCCTATCGTCTAGAGGCCTAGGACATCGCCCTTTCACGGCGGTAACCGGGGTTCGAATCCCCGTAGGGACGCCAAATTCTAAAAAAGCCACTGCATTGACAGTGGCTTTTTTTATGCACGGATATAATTTAAAGGCGAACACAGTTCGCCTCTACATTTCACCCAATACCAACCTGGACCTCTAAACGTCCAGATTGTACACGCAGGCCTCGAATCTCAAATTGGTCAACCAGCTGTTGAACCAACTCTCGGCTTTCTTGCAAAATATTTAAACCAGGCAGAATACTAAAGTCCGTTAAACTTAACAGCTTATCGACCATCCAAGAGCGGTTGTTAATAAAATCAATAAAACCAGCCTCCTCGAGATCAATATACCAAATGCGATGCCCTTCTTTTTGAATACCTGGTACATCCCGAATCAAATGATTAATCAAGAAAGGAATAGGCAAAGAATTAATCACGTTAAAACTGACACTCCCCACTCGACGCGCTGCCCAATTGGTCAAAGTTCCGCCATGACGGACCTGAAGGTCTAAATGTTCATCTACCTGACGCAGTCGTAAATATTTTTCCTGCCCAATACGACATTCTAAAACATTAAATTCTAATGAAAGACGATAGAGAAAACGACGATAGTGTCCGTCTAATTCGATATGAAAACGATCATTGCCACATTCAACTTTAATGTCATCAATTTCGGCACGATCAATGCGTTTTCGGATCTGATTATTGAGCAACATTTCTGGCAAATATAAAGTTAGACTACTTTTCCCCAAAGAAGCTCTGGCCATACTGAGTGCCACTTGACGTGCAGCTTCGCTGGTTTCCGAGACAATATCTCGCACAGAGTTTCGCACCCCCTCGACACCACGCTTAGTATGATGGGTAACATGATCTAAAGCATCTAATGCCGCATCTGCCACACCTGCGATATTACGAGAAGTATCACTGGCAAACTCAACCGCATCTTGTGCATGTTGCAATGTTTTATTGATGAGCCGACGAGATAATGATGGTTTATTATCAGATGCTGTATCTGCTGGCATGATATCGAACATTGCCTTTTTATCATCTTGTTGATTCAAGATGCTCTCCCTCTTCCCTTTCTTACTTATTCGCTCACTGCTTATGAGCTATAATCCACTTTCCGAACTGGTCGAACGTTTTTTCTAGATTAGCATGCAACGCAGCGCGATTTGCGTATTTTTGTTGCATATCCTCAAATTTTAGATGCGTACATCTGATTAATTTACACTCAAAACCAGTTACTTTTCATCTTGTTTCTGCTCGGGTATATCACTTCGATCTGGACGTAATAAGATTTGATTTAAACGCATCGTTTTGTATTGGTCTAAGCTTTGCTGAATCTGATTTATTTTCTCTTGCCCCTCATCACGATCAAAATGAACCAGCTCGCGTAGCGTAACCCATGCCGCTTGCATCTTGTCAAAATCATTGCCTTTCTCTAATTTCTGTTGCAACCAATCCGATAAATCTTGCGCACGTTTTTGCATTTCAAATTGATAGGCAAATAAACCGCTGGATAGTGCAATCTCATCGAATTGACCGCACGACAGTTTTTTGACTTGCTGTAATTGATGACTTTGTTGCTGCAAATAACTTTTAAGTACGTCTTGCTGGAACCACAGCGCCAATGCCGTCATTTCAGCAAAAATAACATCACGTAGCTCATACAAGCTATTCCGCTCAGCATGCTGTTTATCAAGACGAATATCGCCTAAATAATGAAGGAGACCATGCTCCAGAATCGTATGAATTGACCCTAAATCTATTTTTTTGCTATCTACCAAGATGAGTTGAGTAAGCAGATGTGTGAGTTGCTCATGCTGTTCTTGATCTATCAACAAAGTTAAACAAGTGTCAGCATCTTTTTGAATAGATCGCCACAAATTCTCCAGTAGCGATTCGGTGCTTTGCTGTTCGATTCGATCTTTAGTCTGCATCAATTTACGTTGCAACGCATGTTGCATCGAACTCGACTGCGCGATACTTTCTAGCACACGAGAATCGGTTAATAATTGGGGTGCGCTGGCAATCACCTCTTTGCTATAAGCAAGCTGAGATTCTCGCCCTCCCAGTATTCCGCCCAAAGATTTGCCCAGTGAATTTAAACCACGACCAACATCCATCAAAATATTGGTTTCTGACCCTCGTGTTTGCAAAATTGCCGCTGGAAGTAAAGTGCTCACGGCGCGGTACAAGATTTTCAAATAGGCTTTCTGATCAATTGCTTTGCTGTATCGACACAGTAAAGCAATGGCATACTCAACATCACTGACATGCGGCTGATAGTTGGGCTGGTTGCGATGCAGTAAACAATCGATATAAGCAAAAAAAGCAACGTCATTGCGTTGTGGTGATTGCTGCGCTGCCCATTCATATTGTGTGATTGCTTGACTGTATTGTGCTGCACCAGCATACGCTTTTGCCAAAGCAATAGCATGTGCCGCACTCGGATCGTGCTGTTGAATATAACTGAGTAAATCAATTTTAGGCTGTTGATCTAAGCAGAGTTCGAGCTGACGTACATATACATTGATTTGCTGCGCTGTCGGCTGTTTAACAACATAGTTCAGTTGGTACGTCACGCATTGCTCATACCAAGCATATTTCCGTGCATGAAACTCATATGCAGGTATCAATTCATTTTCTATCAGTTGAATCAACTGGGTTGTATAGAGAATATCTTCATCTGTCTCATGCTTGAATTTCCATTGCTTCGGTAAAGAGACTTTAAATAAACGCAAAAAGAAATTGGCGCTAAGGTCTGGACTTTCCATACTGACCAACATCAATTTATCTTGTGTGGACAGATGCCCCTTGGCTTTTGCAATCCGTGCTAAACGCAATTTTAAAATTTTAGTAGGAAGCATGTATTTCCTTGCGTATTATTCGCTCAATTCTTCGATCAACTTATCATGACTGTGAATACTTTAGCGAATAGCTTTAGACGAGATGCATGCCAAGTATAAACTTATGCGCTACCACGATGCTCAGCACAAATATGCGGTGCAATCGTGTAAATTTTTGAATTTACGCCATTCTCGGTTTTAGCTTTTGTGGTTTTTTCGCTAAAATAGCCAAAACAGAATAGGAAAAATCTATGCAATACCGTTGCCCTAAGTGCCAAAGCGTAAAAGTGATGCCTGTCAGTCAAGGTGCAAATAGCCCTCGTCCAAACGTACCGAAAAGTTTGGTGCTCTTAGTGCCTGCCATTTTTATCTTATTGATCCTCGTGTTAATTAGCATTGCACTATGGCTTTTTGGCAATGGCGCAGGTCAAGGTCTACAAATCGCAACTGTTATTGTATTTGCTGTCTGTGTGATTGCAGGTGGCTTATTTTGGCGTGATCTACCCGATTTCAAAATTTCAATGCAAGCCTTTATGCAGGCACAAAAACATTGGAAATGCCGTGACTGCAATCACGAATGGCAAAATTAATACACCGATCATAAAATCTCGCACCTCCACATCAGCTTAATGCTGATGTGGCGGATCTTGCTTTACTGGTTCAGCATGTTGATGGGTATGCTGACAATTCATCTCGGCATCATCCTCAATCTGTAAGGTCACTTCAGCAATATCATGTTGGTGCGCCAACATTTCTGTTGCGGCGAGATGCAGTCGTTTGCGATCCGCATTCGGCGCAAACAAGTGTACAGTTAAATGGATATTCTTCGAGCTAATCGCCCAGACTTTCAATTGATGAATACTCTCAACACCCTCCAGCGCTAATAAGTCATTCCTCAACTTTTCAATATCAACTTCGTCTGGCACACCTTCTAGTAGAATATTGATACTCTGCTTTAATAAGATCCACGTTCTTGGTAATACCCAAAAACCAATGGCGACCGCAATAATCGTATCCACCCAATACCAATTGGTGTAGTAAATCACGATCGCACCAATGATCACACCAACGGAACCCAAGGCATCACTGAGCACTTCTAGGTATGCACCTTTGATGTTCAAGCTTTCTGAAGCGCTGGACATCAACATCTTCATTGAAATCAGATTAATCACCAAACCCAGTGTTGCTACAATCAACATACCCACGCTGTGAATTTCTGGGGGTTGGGTAAAGCGTTGATACGCTTCATACAAAATGTACATCGCCACAAAGAACAGCATAGAAGCGTTAAATAATGCCGCCAAAATTTCAAAACGTTGATAACCAAAAGTACGCTTGTTATCCGCTGGTCGCTTGGAAATTTGAATAGCTGCCAATGCAATCGCAAGTGCAGCCGCATCGGTAAACATATGTGCCGCATCGGAGAGTAATGCCAAGCTTTGGGTCATTAAACCCGCGATAACCTCGACGACTAAAAATGTCGATGTGAGTATCAGGGCAATGGTCAATTTTTTGACATTGCCTTCAGTCACCGCTGCATGACTATGGTCATGACCTTGATGTCCACTCATGTTGGACTCCTCATTTGCGTGAAAAACAAAAACTGCCTATTTTCACTATCATTTACTTGTGCTAGACGTCATCCACAACCTGCGTGCTATCCGCTATATACCGTTTCTGCGACGCTGTTTATGAAATGCAGAAAGTGAACAGGTTTTGTGGATGACAAAGTTTTTGGTTACTTTTTTAAAAAAGTAACGGAGTTAACGGATGAGATCAAGCTCATCACAGTAAGACTCAGCCATGAAATACAAGGGTCAACAATCCCTTTCATTCATCCAGCGATACACCACAGGCAAAATCACCAAAGTCAGTAAAGTCGATGAAATAATCCCACCAATCACCACTGTTGCCAATGGACGCTGTACCTCTGCACCTGTTCCAGTCGCGATCGCCATCGGAATAAAACCCAGTGATGCCACAAAAGCCGTCATCAAAACAGGACGTAGACGCAAGATTGCTCCTTGCCATGTGGCAATATGCAGATCGAATTGATCACGTAGTTCTTTGATAAAACTCAGCATCACCAATCCGTTCAATACTGCAACACCCGAAAGCGCAATAAAACCCACGCCCGCAGACATCGACAATGGAATGTCTCGCAACCACAGTGCGACCAATCCACCAGACAAGGCAAATGGCACGCCACTAAATACAAGCAAGCTTTCTTTAAAGTTATGGAATACCGCCATCAATAAAGTAAAAATCGCAATCAATGCCAGTGGAATCACAATCTGCATACGTGCTGCCGCAGATGCCAAGTTTTCAAACTGCCCACCATATTCCAACCAATAGCCTGCTGGTAAAGGTTGCTGCTTCAGGGTCGTTTGCAACTCTTGCACAAATGAACCAAGGTCACGCCCTTCTACATTTGCCGTCACAATGACACGACGTTTACCATTTTCACGTCCAACTTGGCTCATGCCTGAGATGGTTTCGACTTTAGCGACATCTTGTAATTGAATCAGACCACCATTGGGTAATTGAATCGGGAGCTGCGCCAAGTTTTGTGCGGTGCGTTGATCGTCAGGTAGACGAATTTCAAAATCAAAACGACGGTCGCCCTGTAAAATCTGACCGACATTTTGACCACCGACACTGGCCGCAACCACATCTTGAATCGTTTTCACCGACAAACCATATTGCGCCGCAAGCGCATTATTGATATCTACATTTAATACAGGCAAACCACTGGTCTGTTCAACCTTGACTGCTGTTGCACCTGAAATCTTTTGTACTTTCTGAGCAATGGCTTGTGCTTGTGTATCGAGCACATTCATATCATCGCCAAATACTTTAATTCCCACATCACTGCGTATTCCTGAAATTAACTCATTAAAACGCAATTCAATCGGTTGAGAAAACTCACTGTTATTCCCTGGAATGGTTTCTAAAAATGCTTGCATGCGGGTACGCAACGCATCAATGCTTTCTTTTGGGTTTTTCCATTGATCTTTAGGTTTCAATAAAATAACTGCATCAGAAATATTGGGTGGCATGACATCAGTCGCCACTTCAGCTGTACCTGTACGAGCAAATACAGCCTTCACCTCTGGAAAGTTTTTCAGAATCAACTTTTCAGTATTTTCCTGCATCCGCAAAGACTGTTCCAAACCTGTACTTGGCGACCGCATTTGTTGTACTGCAAAATCACCTTCACTCAGTTGTGGGGCAAATTCACTACCGATTTGAGTGATTAACACCCCAGTCAAGACCAAGATACTGATAGCAAATGTCACAACCACCATTTTGAATTGATAAGCCCAATCTAAGATCTGTTGATACTTCCCTTTTAAGGTCTGCATCCAACGTGATTCTTTTTCTTTGACTTCACCCGTAATGAATAAGGCAACCGCGGCAGGTACAAAAGTCACCGACAGAATCATCGCACCCAGCAATGCCATCACCACCGTCATCGCCATCGGATGGAACATTTTCGCTTCTACACCTGTCAGTGCAAAAATCGGTAAATACACCACCATAATAATGGCTTGCCCGAACAGTAAGGGTTTGCGTGCTTGTTTTGCCGCAAGAAAGACTTCTTTAAAACGTTCTTGTCGGGTGAGTAATCGCCCTGCATAATGCTGTGCCTCTGCAAGCCGTCGAATACAGTTTTCAACAATCACCACCGCACCATCGACAATGATCCCGAAGTCCAATGCTCCCAGACTCATCAAGTTGGCACTGATATTCTGCTGTGCCATGCCCGTCAAGGTGAACAACATCGAAAGTGGAATCACACAGGCTGTGATTAAAGCCGCACGGAAATTACCTAAGAAAATAAACAGAATCACGATCACCAAGATCGCACCTTCAACTAAATTCTTCTGCACCGTTTTGATGGCTTTATTGACCAACGTCGTTCGGTCATACACCGTTTCAATTTCTACACCTTTCGGGAGCGTCGATTGAATTTCTTGGATCTTTGCATCCACCGCTTGCGCAACAGTACGACTGTTTTCGCCCATCATCATCATGGCGATGCCGAGAACAGTCTCTTCACCATTATAGGTTGCTGCACCAGTACGCAAGTCATGCCCGATTGCCACCGTTGCCACATCTGACACGCGAATCGGCGAACCATTTTTAATACTGACACTGATGTTCTGGATATCTTCGATGGTACTCAACATACCCGGCACGCGAACCGTTAATTGTTGACCATTCTCCTCAATGAAACCTGCGCCACGGTTTTCATTATTTTCCTGCAATGCAGTTTGAAATTCAGTGAGTGAAATCTGTAACTGTTGTAGGCGTTTTAAATCAGGCGAAACAATATAGGTTTTGTTGTACCCCCCAATACTGTTGATTTCAGCAACACCTTTGACGCGCTGCAATTGTGGGCGCACGATCCAGTCTTGGATTTCACGTAAATCCATTGCGCTATAGGGCGTACCATCCTCTTTTTTCGCACCAGCTTTGGCTTTGACTACCCACTGATATATTTCGCCTAAACCTGTCGAAACAGGCGACATCACAGGATCAACCGCATCAGGCAATTGTCCATCCGCTTCTTGCAAACGTTGATTGATCAACTGTCTGGCCCAATAAATATCAGTACCATCTTTGAAAATAATGGTGACTTGCGATAAACCATAACGCGAAATCGAACGGGTTTGTTCTAAGTCAGGAATCCCCGCCATTGCAGTTTCGATCGGATAGGTAATTCGCTGTTCAACTTCTAAAGCGGTATAACCATTGGCTTGGGTATTAATCTGTACCTGCGTATTAGTAATATCGGGAACGGCATCAATCGGTAGTTTCTGATAACTCCACACCCCAATCGCAATCCACGTCATCACAAACAGCATGACCCAAATGGCATTTTTAATCGCAAACTGAATCAGGCGATCAAATAAGCCTTCAGGTTTTGGCAATTGAGAAGAATTAGTGTCCATGCTCAGCCTCTCCTTTTTCAAGTTCAGACTTCAACAAGAAACTGCCGACCGCGACATAAGACTGACCTGCTGTTAGACCCTGAGTAATTTCAACCCATTGCCCATCTTGGCTACGCTGTCCGATCTGTACTGGAACTGCACTAAAATCGAAACCTTTTTTCGGATTCGACTTCGCCACAAAAACCACATCTTTGCCTTCAACCTGTTGAATCGCTTCGGCACTGACCCGCATCACCGATGGCTGTGAACCTGCTTGTAATTCAACATTGACCATCAAGTTTGGACGTAGCTCAGCCGCGTTGGATAAAACTTTGGCACGTACTTGTAAGCGACCAGTTTGTGCATCTGCTTCAGAGGTCAAGCTCTGGACTTGCGCATTAAATTGATTGCCTGTTTGCAGCGATTTAAAACGAATTTGCTGATTCGGCTGCACATTGATATTGACCATGGTCGGCAATACAAACTCCAGCCAAAGTTGGTCTAATTGATCAATGGTAAAGAGTTGATCTGCAAGCTGAACATTTTCCCCAATCACAATATCTTTATTACTGATCACACCACTGATCGGTGCAGTTAAGCGATAGCGTCCATTTGACCCTGAAGCTGCTCCAAATGCAGTTAAACGTGAGCGCGCTGCTTGTACTTGGATTTGGGCTTGACGATAAGCGTTATAGGCGCGTTGATATTCTTGTTTGGCAGAAATACCTTGTGACCATAGACTACGTTCACGCTCATAATCTTGTTTAGCCAAGTCTAAATTGGTTTGCGCAATTTGCAGATTGGCTTGTTGATCAACCAAGTCAGGCACAAGTAAATTTGCCAATGCTTGTCCTCGTTTGACTTGTTGCCCTAACTCCACATATACGGACTCAACTCGCCCCGCAAAACTTGGGGAAACGTGGGCCTGACGATCGGTATTGACCGTCAGTTTTGCAGGGAAAGTTTGCACTTGATTGACTTCACCGAGCGCGACTTGAGCAAGCTTGACACTATACTGCTGCATCTGTTCGGCACTTAGACTTAAGCTTTCCTCTGACTCGTGCTCCTCTCCTGTGTCAGCATGCTGATCTTTTTCATTTTCCTGATGCGAATGCCCTTGTTCTCCATGTTCCGCGCTTTCGCTGCTTTTGCGCTGACCACTCCACAACAACACGGCAGCCACAAGCGTCGTTACGATGACAATAATGGCAATCCAAACCCATTGAGAACGCATTTTTTCATTAATCTTCATCTGGTTATTCTCCGACTTGGTTTGGGAAAGCATTGCTTTGTTGCCATATACGCTGATTCAGTTGCATCAAGGCATCTTTGGCGGTGATTTGTTCGGTTGAAAGTCCCATACGCGCACTTTGCAGTTCGGTACTGAGTTGCCATGCTTGCTTTAGCAATTGCACTTTACGTAAACGCACATCCTGTAGTTGCATGGTGGCTTGTTGCACATCGGTGACTGAAAATTTTCCTAAACGAAAGCCCTGCAAGGTTTTTTGCTGAACTTGATTCGCAAGGGGAATTTGCTGATCGTCGAGCTGCTTAAATTGCGCTTGTAAGCCCTTCAATTCAGCTAGACGAATATCAATATCCATCTGATTCTGCTGACGATAGGTCCGTTGTTGCTGCTGAATAAGGCTTTGTTTGGCTTGTGCAATTTGAACCCCATATTTTTGGGAGTTAAAAATATTGAGTGGAATTTCAACGCCTAAACGGATTTGGTTTTCGCTATATTGATCAGCTGAACGGGTGCGATTGACACCAAACGTCATGATCGGCTGTGGACGTGACTTGGCTTTGAGTTGGTCAATTTGCGCTTGTTGACGCTGCGTTTCTAACTGCAAACCTCGCTCAAATAAATTCTCATTTTGCTCAGTCACTGCCTTGATCTGCGTTGCTTTGGTCCATAATTCAGTCGTGCTTGCAGAAATTGAAAATTGATTTACGCTTTCTCCTGCAAGACTCGCCAATTGCTTTTGTGCCAGTTGCAGTTGTAAATCCGCTTGTTGAAAGAGCCGCTGATTTTCCAAATGTGCGATACGAACCCGCTCCACATCGACTTGGGCAATGCTGCCTGCCTGATAACGTCTTTGAGAGGCATCCAAGTTTTGCTGGCTGACTTGTAATTGCTCAGCAATCACTGATTTTTCGAGTTGTAATAAAGCCACTTGTGCCCAAACATATTGCACGATCAATTCGAGTTCAGCGTCGTAGCGTTGCTGTTCCAAGTCAACTTGATTGGCGGAAAGCTTAGCCACTTGTTGTGCCGCTTTACGCTGACCAAAGAGATCTAAAGGCTGTGAAATACCAATGGACAACTCTCGGTCTTGATCATTTTGAAAACCTGTTTGCTCAATCGAAATACTTGGATTTGCCCACAAAGCACTTTGTTTTAGCTGCACACTCGCCATCTGTTGCTGTGCTTGCCAGCTTGACTGATTGTTTTGATAAGCACGAACCTGCTGCAAAATTTGTTCAAAATTAGAATTTTTCTGCACGGCACTTGAACTTGCTGATGCCTGATTGACATCGAGTACAGATTTCGCTGAGATGGACTGCCCAAAAACCACTGTCGAGAGAGCAATCCCCAATATCGACCACTTGAATGGTGATGAATGGGCAGAATTTTTTAGCGTATGGATACGCTGATTTAAACTTAAAGACATGTTAAGCCCCGCAAATAATAAGGTTGCGGTGGGCTATTTTTCGGCTACCCCACCAATAGCGGGGTCAGAACAGGCGGCGGATTGAGACTGGATAGATACGGAGACTGATACGAATTAGACCAGTGATATTTTTGTTTTAATTTTTGCGTCCGCAACATAGGTTGATCAAACTGTTGCTGGACTTCAGGCGTAACCACATGAAAGCAAGACGGCAAATGATCATGATGATCTTGCAAACTCACAGGCATAGGCAAATCCGTTGTTTCTTGTTTGGACGTTTGAGTATGCTTGGTCACAGCTTCAACAGCATTCGGAACATGATGCCCGAAATGACTTGATAACGTTGATTGCTGGTTGGTATTTTCATGACCGCAATAAGCCGCCGCCACATTCCAAAGACTTTGGAATATGAACAAACTTAGCAAGACGGTCACGAAAATACTAGAACGGCGCAAATTTTTCTCTTTAGTCAAAAATTGCTCAGATGGACTATAGCAACTAAACTCGATGTAATAAAATTACATCTGCGGATTCAGCCATAAAATCTTTTGTGTATGCAGAATGCGCGAATCATTAGATTTTTGCTGAACGGTAGGAAACTGCTCAGTAGCGTAAGCAGTTTCCTAAAATATAAATCTGATTATTTACACTTCTGCTTGATGTCACAGTGGCGAATATGCTTTTCTAAATGCACTTTAGCTTGTTGCTGAGACTGTAGATTTTTTTCTAGAAAAATCAAACCTCCATCAGCATTCGCGAAACTCGCTGAAAGAAATAAAACAATGAAACATAACGTTGTATTTAATTTAATAGACATAACACTCACCTGATTTATATATTGCAATTCATTGGGTGGATAAATTCACACCCAAATAAAATGAATAAAAATTATTCGCTTAGGGTCTACTCATAATCAGCAGGTCTTGATCTCAAGACCTTTACTCAATCATGATTTACAAAACTTTGACGCAAATGTACCGATCAACATGACATCAGAATGAATAATCGAATGTGATATTGAGACCTTTATGAGTAAGGTGCTTTACATTTTTAAATGCATCATCGAGCATGGAAGAACCCTTTGAAATAGATCTATTTCTGGTGGGCTTTTTGGCTATCCCACCTAAAGCGGGGTGAGTACAGGAGGTCGGTTTAATCCGGACAAATAAGGGGACTGGTAATCATTTGACCAGTGATATTTTTGTTCTAATTCATGCATTCGTAAAACAGGTTCATTCAGCTGCTGTTGCCCTGCGATGACAGCCACATGAAAACATGTTGGCAAATGATCATGATGATCTTGCAGGTTTAGCGGTTTTGATAAATCAGTATTATCTTCAACCACAGCGAAAGAACTTACCTGATCTTTTGAGTTTTCTACAAGATGATGACCGAAATGAGTAACGGCTATCGTTGCTTTGCTTGTAGTTTCATGACTGCAATAAGCTGCTGCCACATTCCAAATACTTTGGAATATGAACAAACTTAGCAAGAGTGTCATAAATACAGCGCAACGTCGCACGTTTCACCAACTGGTCAAAATTTGCCTTACTATAATAAGCAATGTGCATGTAATAAAATTACATTATCGAATGAGTTTGTTTCAATAAAGTTATCATTTGATTAAATTATGAAGTTACTTTAAATTTATAAAACTTAGTTAATGAATGCTCCAGTAAAATTTTTAAAAAATATTGTTATTTTCTCAATAAGGCTTCCGAAAAAGCCTTATTATCCAACTTCAATACTTATTGCTGCTTTTGTAAATCATAAGTAAAGCGAATCACCACATCATCTACAACTTTATTAAATGCCTCATTAATAGCCATTGGTTGTACATTTTCAACTGGAGCTTTTTTATTGCCAACAGTGGATAAAATCATATGTGGGTAACGTTGATCAATCTGTTTGCCTTGTGCATCAATATATTTAAATTTGAAATCATATTTATCAGTAATAGCGCTACCTACTGCACCAAAGGTCAGACCTGTTAATGCACCCTTTCCAGCAGCCTCCCCTAAATCAGCTGCATTATTTGCTGTTAAATGCAATTTAGCCTGATTCTCTGCATTAGACTGTGCTACAGGTGAAAATACACCTGTTGCTCTTAAACTACGTTCAGCTAAAGATTGTAATTCTTTAGCTGCTTTTGGAATTACCACACCATTTCTTTGAAACTCAGCTGTTAAAACGACTGGAATAGGCTGACTAGGTCTTTTTATATCTGAATAACTAGTGTTTTTATAAGCAGGATCGACATAAGCTTTAACTGATAGACATCCTGTAAGTTGAGTCGCAGCCACCATACCAACAACAGCAAAAGAAAGTTTAATTTTTTTCATATATATGCCTTAAGAATATATTTACCATTTAATAAATTGAAAGCCAATTCTAATCATTTAAAAGCAAAAATATAAGCTAAAATTTAGTGGAATTAATCAATTTAATCTTTTAATTTTAAGACCTTCAATTAGAATATATAAAAGCGGTATAAACATATTGACTCGCCAAAAAAACCAGCCCTTAGGCTGGTTTTTTTAATCAGGTATTAACCCGTAATCTTTTTATATTTTGAACGCTTTGCACCTGCTTCATCACCTAAACGTGACTGGCGATATGCTTCATATTCTGCATAGTTACCTGTGTAGAATTCTGGCTGTTCGTTTTCAAAAGACAAGATATGCGTTGCAATACGGTCTAAGAACCAACGGTCATGCGATACCACCATCACAGTACCTGGGAATACAAGAATTGCATCCTCAAGCGCACGTAAAGTTTCGATATCCAAGTCGTTTGATGGCTCATCCAGTAAGATTACGTTTGCACCTAACTGTAAGATTTTTGCCAGTTGTAAACGATTACGCTCACCACCTGATAGCTCACCAACACGTTTTTGCTGATCTTGACCTTTGAAGTTAAAACGGCCGATATAAGCACGCGACGCGATTTCATAATCACCGATTTTCAAGATATCTAAACCGCCAGAAACTTCTTCCCAAACGGTTTTATTGTTATCTAAAGTATCGCGAATCTGACCAACATACGCCACTTTAACAGACTCACCCAACGTTACCGTACCAGTATCAGGTTGCTGTTCACCTGTCATCATACGGAATAATGTGGTTTTACCCGCACCGTTAGGACCAACAATACCCACAATCGCAGTTGGCGGTATTGTAAATGTTAAGTCTTTATAAAGTAGGCGACCATCAAATGATTTACTGATGCCTTCAACTTCTACAACTTTATTTCCTAGGCGTGGGCCAGGTGGAATATAGATTTCAGAAGTTTCATTACGCTGTTGGAATTCTTTAGAGTTCAACTCTTCAAAACGTTCCATACGTGCTTTATTTTTCTTTTGCTGACCTTTGGCATTTGAGCGAACCCATTCAAGTTCTTTCTTCAATGCCTTAGCAAAAGATTCTTCTTGTTTATTCTCTTGCTCTAAACGTGCATTTTTCTGCTCAAGCCAAGAGGTATAGTTACCTTGATATGGAATACCCATGCCACGGTCAAGTTCAAGAATCCACTCAGCCACGTTATCCAAGAAATAACGGTCATGCGTAATCGCAACGATCGTACCTGGGAAATCTTTCAAGAAACGTTCTAACCAAGATACTGATTCAGCATCCAAATGGTTCGTCGGTTCATCTAGAAGCAACATGTCAGGCTTAGACAGCAATAAACGGCAAAGTGCCACACGACGACGCTCACCACCTGAAAGTAGAGATACATCTGCATCCCAAGCTGGTAGGTTCAAAGCACCTGCCGCAATTTCAAGCTGGTTATTGAGGTTATGTGCATCCCAAGCATGGATGATTGATTCTAATTTTTCTTGCTCTTTTGCAAGTGCATCAAAATCTGCATCAGGATCAGCATATTCAGCAAAAACTTGATCAAGACGTTCTAACGCATCTAGTGCTTCACGTACGCCATCTTCAACGTTTCCACGAACATCTTTACTTGGATCTAATGGTGGCTCTTGTTCTAAATAACCGATTTTGATTCCTGGTTGTGCACGCGCTTCACCTGAGAAATCTTTATCTACGCCAGCCATAATACGGAGTAGGGTAGATTTACCTGCACCGTTCAAACCAAGCACACCAATTTTTGCGCCTGGGAAAAATGATAAAGAGATGTCTTTTAGGATTTCGCGCTTAGGCGGAACCATCTTCGACACTCGATTCATCGTATAAATATATTGGGCCACGCAGGACTCCTCAATTGAAAAACCAATAAATCGCAAAAAGCGAAAAATAATCGCACGTATTATACGCTGAAAACCGGATTAACATGAAGTTAAGATGATATTTGTTTGCTTCATTCAAAGGATTTTCTTTTTCAAGACGTTACACGATTCACGATACAGTCATGCTGAAAAAAATAGGAAGAGAGCAAGATTCTGTTTATATGAATAAAAACGCAATAAATCGCATAAATTATGCACCATTTTGGACGGTTTTTAAGCTAAACTCGGTCACTATTTAACTCACGTAGATGATGTAATCATGACTTATAAAGATGAAACTTTA
The DNA here is from genome assembly GCF_031456775.1 of Acinetobacter sp. 3657. Lineage (NCBI taxonomy): Bacteria > Pseudomonadati > Pseudomonadota > Gammaproteobacteria > Moraxellales > Moraxellaceae > Acinetobacter > Acinetobacter sp. 3657. The sequence goes on from NZ_JAVDVH010000003.1 coordinate 161,272, forward strand.
GCGATTCATGCGGGCTATTCACCAGAGGCAACGACTAAAGCAGTGGCTGTCCCTATTTACCAAACCACCTCTTATGCTTTTGACAACACGCAACATGGTGCAGATTTATTTGATTTAAAAGTTCAGGGAAATATCTATACCCGTATCATGAACCCAACCACGGCTGTGCTGGAACAACGTATTGCAGCACTAGAGGGTGGGATTGGCGCATTAGCTTTAGCATCTGGGATGGCAGCCATCACTTATTCGATTCAAACCATTGCAGAAGCAGGTGACAATATTGCTTCGGTTTCAACACTCTATGGTGGAACGTATAATCTATTTGCACATACCCTACCCAAACAAGGCATCGAAGTTCGCTTCTTTGATTATCAAAACCCTGAAAGCTTACGCAACTTGATTGATGATAAAACCAAGCTGGTTTTTGTTGAGTCGATCGGCAACCCACTGGGCAATATTATCGACTTAGAAGCAATCTCAAAAATTGCCCATGAATATGGTGTCCCAGTTATTGTTGATAATACTGTTGCAACCCCTGCCCTATTAAAGCCGTTTGAATTTGGTGCGGATATTGTCATTCACTCATTGACTAAATACATCGGCGGTCATGGCAATAGTATTGGTGGCATTATTGTCGATAGTGGCAAATTTCCTTGGGGCAAATATCCAGAGCGTTTTAAAGCACTGAATACGCCAGACCCAAGTTATCACGGCGTAAATTACGTTGAAGTGCTCGGTGAAGCAGCTTATATCGCTCGCGCTCGGGTTGTTCCATTACGAAATACAGGTGCAGCCATTAGCCCACTCAGCGTCTTCCTTATTTTACAAGGTTTAGAAACGTTAAACCTTCGTATGGAGCGCCACACTGAAAACGCCCTTCAAGTTGCAAAATATTTAAAAAAACACCCAAAAGTCAAATGGGTCAATTATGCTGGTTTAACCGACCATCCACAGCATCATTTGGCACAAAAATATGTGAAAGGTAAACCTTCTGCCATCCTTTCCTTTGGGGTACAGGATGGCTTAGATGGCGGAACTCGCTTTATTGATGCATTACAGTTATTTACTCGTCTGGTCAACATTGGCGATGCAAAAAGCTTGGCATGTCATCCTGCAACGACGACCCATCGTCAACTCAACGCAGAAGAACTTAAATCTGCTGGTGTGAGTGAAGACCTAGTCCGCTTGTCTATTGGGATTGAGCATATCGACGATCTGATTGCAGACCTCGAACAAGCCCTCGCTCAGGTTTAAACTGAATAAAAGACAACAGCCTCACTTTAGAGGCTGTTTTTTATGCTTTTGAAGAAAAATATTATTGCATTTTCAACTATTACAATCATTTGTTTTAGAGCTTTTACTCTAAAAATATTATTATATTTCAAACATTTACACTAGACAAACAAAAAAAATCGGTTAATATTAGTACAAAATAAAGTGCAGTGTTTAATCGCAACACAAGGACATTGTAAACAACAGCTTGATTAATGTAGGAAACTTACATGAACGCAAAACTCAAAAAGCTTTTTCAACAAAAAGTCGACGGGAAAACAATCATTGTCACAGGCGCTTCAAGTGGTATTGGTTTAACGGTTTCAAAATATCTTGCTCAAGCAGGTGCACATGTCTTATTACTAGCGCGTACCAAAGAGAAATTAGATGAAGTAAAAGCTGAGATCGAAGCTGAAGGCGGTAAAGCCACTGTATTCCCATGTGATCTCAACGATATGGAATCGATTGATGCTGTTTCAAAAGAGATTTTAGCTTCTGTTGATCACATTGATATTTTAGTCAACAACGCGGGGCGTTCAATCCGTCGTGCTGTGCATGAGTCAGTTGATCGTTTCCATGACTTTGAACGTACTATGCAGCTTAACTACTTTGGTGCTGTACGCTTAGTTTTGAATATCTTACCGCATATGATGCAACGTAAAGATGGTCAAATCATTAACATCAGCTCAATTGGTGTACTTGCCAATGCAACTCGTTTCTCAGCGTATGTTGCGTCTAAAGCTGCACTTGATGCATTTAGTCGTTGTCTCTCTGCTGAAGTTCATTCACACAAGATTGCGATTACCTCTATTTATATGCCATTAGTGCGTACACCGATGATTGCGCCAACTAAAATGTATAAATATGTCCCAACACTTTCTCCAGAACAAGCGGCCGATTTGATTGCTTACGCGATCGTAAAACGTCCGAAGAAAATCGCAACCAACTTAGGCCGCTTAGCATCGATCACCTATGCGGTTGCGCCAGACATCAATAATATTTTGATGTCGATTGGCTTTAACTTATTCCCAAGCTCTACTGCCTCAGTGGGTCAGCAAGAAAAGTTAAACATCATGCAGCGTGCTTACGCGCGTTTGTTCCCAGGTGAACATTGGTAATTTAAGCAACTCCCTGCAAAATAGAAAAGCAGCGCATAGAGATATGCGCTGCTTTTTTATTGGAAGGAATAAAGGATGAAATTACTTAACCAGATAAGGGTTCAAATTTATAAGCTGCTTAAAACCACTTTGTACCACCATCGCTGTACGAGACTTTGGACGGTTGATCGCTTCTAACTGACTAAATTCAATCATCTTGTGATTAAAGTCCAAGCGTGGATGTTGCGCATATAATTGTTGTCTAAACTGCTGAGAAAATTCAAAACCACGACTGCCAATTACATCACAACTGGCAGCTTGTTGCAGTAAATGAGCTTCGACGCCATCCTCCATCGCCACATAAGGATTCATGTGCATACTGATCACGTCAAACAATTGATCCGCACGAGGGGCATGCCATCCTCGCTCAATTGACCAGTCTTTTGCAGCATGAGCCCCCTGTCCTGCAAAACATCGACAGTTTTCATGATGCTGATAATGCTGTTCAGTCATCCCCAAATCATGCAATAAACATGACACCGCCAATAGCTCATCATCGCGCTTTAAATTTTGCATCTTGGCAAATGCAACTGCATAACACCAAGTTCTCAAACAATGATTTTGCAAGGCTTCAGAACTACAAGATTGCATCTTCTGCAATGCCTGCTTTACATCAGCGCTATCAGGTAAATACAGATCATCGAGACTCAAATCATGCTGTGCTTTGCTCTTCGAGCGATGTGCTAAGCCATACATTTTTATACTTTGTTTCAATACAGGTAATAGACTATGACTCAATAGAGCCATACGATCTTTCAAAGATAAATCACCTGAAGTTTGTATCATCCATGCTTGTCGACCAATCTGCATTATTATCCCCACATAAAATTAGAGTAATTGCTCTAATTTAAGTTTTACTGCAAATATTGCTCAATGTCAAAGCAATCGTTCTTGACAAAAAACCGCAGCTTAAAGCCGTCTTTTGAGTAAATCATCTAACCATTCGATGAAGTCCTGAAAATACTTTGGACGGTATTGTCGATCTGTCAGCAAAATATTGACCGGTAATTCTAGACTGGGAATATCGACAAATAAGCGTTGCAATTTTCCTTGTTGAACATAAGGTACAGCATCAAACTCAGGAATTTGAATTATGCCAATACCTGCCAAACCTGCATGAATATAAGCTTCGGTGTTTTCGATCAGTAAGCGATACGGCATATCGATACGATGATCGCGAAACGCAAGCTCACTCATTTCTCGATAATTTTTTGCCACATGATAATCCACGGCGAAATGCTGCTGTAACTCATCGAAACTTTTAGGTTCCCCAAACTCAGCGACATACTGCGGTGATGCCAATGTCCAGATCTTGGTCTGGGTAATCGGTCGAATCAGTAAGTATTCATCCTGAACTTGCCCTACTCGCACCACACAATCGAGTTGTTGTTCGATCAAATTAGAAAAATCATCACTGCCATTGATCAATACTTTTACCTTTGGATAACGCTGATAAAACGCGAGTAAATTCGGAATCAAAAGCTGTGTTGCCAATCGTTTCGGCATACCAATACTGATCTTGCCTTCTTGGCTGCGAACATGGGTTTTAAAACGATTCAATTCCTTTAACTGAGCCACTAACCGCACGGCTTCTTCATAAAACAGACTACCCTCATGCGTTAAAGCAACCTTACGTGTCGTACGGTAAAACAACAGCACTTCATATTCTTTTTCAAGTGATTGAATCGCATAAGTGACATTTGAACGCGGCAGCCCCAATTGCAGTGCCGCTTGTGCGAAAGACTGCTTGTCTGCTACCAAACAAAATATTTTTAGGCGCTCGATCTTATCCATTTATTATTCAACTTTCTTGCACAATCAGTTCAATACTAACAACTATTTCAAACAAAGAAATTGATTTAGGATAATTTTCACACAAAACAAAAGCTGGATGAAATAATGTCACAACATGATTTAAAAGATAAAACTGTACTGATTGCAGGCGGTGCAAAGAATTTAGGTGGTTTGATCTCACGTAAGTTCGCCGAGCAAGGGGCAAACTTAGTGATCCATTATAATAGTGCAGCGACACAAGCCGATGCCGAAGACACCTTAAAAACCGTACAAGCGCTCGGTGCCAAAGCCATTTTGATTCAAGCCGATCTATCCGATATTCAAAACATCGAATCCTTATTTACCCAAGCCAAAGCCGAATTTGGCGGTGTTGACATTGCCATTAATACCGTCGGTCGTGTGTTGAAAAAACCCTATTTGGACACCACCGAACAAGAGTTTGATGTGATGAACGACATCAATAATAAAATTGCCTATTTCTTTATTCAATCAGCCGGTCGCCATCTCAACCCAAACGGCAAAATCTGTAGCATTGTGACCAGTTTATTGGCAGCCTACACAGGTCTTTATTCAACTTATGAAGGATTAAAAGCCCCTGTTGAACATTATACCCGTGCGGCTTCCAAAGAGTTTGGCGAACGCGGTATCTCGGTGACTGCTGTCGCACCGGGTCCCATGGATACGCCATTTTTCTATGGTCAAGAAGCGCCTGAGGCGGTGGCTTATCATAAATCGGCATCTGCGCTCGGTGGACTCACCAAAATCGAAGATATTGAACCTTTGATTCGTTTCTTAGTCACCGATGGCTGGTGGATAACTGGACAAACCATTTTCGCCAATGGTGGTTATACCACGCGTTAATTCATGTTCATGAGAAAGGCTTGGGTCATGATTCACATGTGCCCAAGCTTTTTTTAATTGAACCAAAATACCAAAGCATAAAAACAAGCCAAACTTAGAACAATCGTCAGTAAGGTATGGCGAACCTTATATGCAATCACAATGGTTAAAATCGTGGCAATAAAATAAGGGTTCAATAAAGTCTCACGAAATGCGCCATGCTCATCCATAAAGACAATTGGGGTAGCGATTGCCGTCAATAAACACGGTGCAGAATATTGTAAGGACTGTTGAAACCATTTCGGTAAACGCAGCGGAATATTCGGTTCAAGCAAAATATAGCGGTTCATAAACACCACCAATGCCAAAATAATCAGAACAAACCAAGTCATGCTGTACGCTCCCGCAGATTTTGCAGGCAAGTCGCTGTGAACATACCAATCACCCCTGCCATAATGGCTGCACTTTTAAAACCTAAACTCAGAAACACCACAGTTAACGCGACTGAAACCAGCACACCCACCAAGGTATTTAAATTCTTAATGAACGGAATCACGATAGCGATAAAGGTCGCGACAATTGAAAAATCGAGATGGTATTGATCTAAATTCGGCACAGATGATGCAAGCAACACGCCACACACACTAAACAACACCCAGCTCAGATAAAAGCAACTCCCAGCCCCGAGAAGATAATAAATATAGTGCTGTTGTTTTTTAATACTGACCGCAAACAACTCATCTGTGAGTAAAAAACCTAACATCAGCCGATGTTTTAACGGTTGTTTGGAAATATCTTCACGTAAATACAGCGCATATAAATAATGCTGCGTGGTAATCAGAAATACCGAAATGATGATGGTCAGTGCAGGTGTTCCTGCCATGACCAAGCCTAAAGTCATCAATTGAGCAGCGCCAGCAAAAACCAATGCTGACATTGCTATGGCTTGCATGGTCGTTAGCCCAGCTTGGATTGCCATTGAACCTGCCAAGATACCCCAAGGCAACACAGCAAAACACAAGGGCAATATTTTGACCACGCCATTTAAAAAGGCCCGAGGTACAGACATAGAGGTGTCTTCGATCGTCTCAGTCAACATCAGCATTACAATCGTTTATAAGGGGTCTATGACTATGCCAAAAATCAATCTATGAAGATTGCATAAAATTGCTGTTTTATTTGAGATAAGCGATATAGCCGCCTGGCGTAATCCCAAAAGTTTGACGGAAATGCCGACTAAAATGGCTCTGATCTGAAAAGCCACACTGCTGCGAAATCTCAGATAAATTTAGTCCTTGCCTTAATAATTTTTGTGCCTTTTGCAAACGTGCCTGCACTAACCATGCATGTGGAGACAATCCCACATGCTTTTTAAACTGGCGTAGAAAATGCCACTGGCTTAGATTGGCCATGTCAGCCAATGCCATCAAAGAAAACTCTTGTTCAGGCATTGATGCCATCAGCTCTTTAATATTTAAGATCCGTTGTTTGGCATTACTTAGATCGGTCGCTTGCGGCTTGGTTTGACTATACTTCGACACTAGCCAAGCGATGGTAGAGAGAAATAAGGTTTGCTTCAGTAAAGTATTGCTGGGTTGCTCGAATAAGTCGAATAGCAAACGGAATTGTTGTGCCAAACCTTCATCATGCAATACGGCCTCTCTAAACCACGGTGCAGTACCATGAACAGTGGTCAAATCGCGTGTCAGCTCATTAAACACTTCTGGTGTAGGATAAATTGCCCGATAGCGCCAACCCGTCTCTACTGCTGAAGAACCTGTATGCACTTCATCGGCATTGACCAAAATAATATCGCCTTGCGGTGCGACGTGATTGCCACCTGTGCGATAAAAGCGTTGTGCTCCTTCTTCGATCACACCGATACAAAATCCTTCATGCACATGTCGTGAAAACTCCTGCTGAAAGTAACTGGCTTTCAACATTTCTAAACCACCAAGTTCTTCGAGGTGTAAGTAATCGACTTGTTCACGAGGTCTACGTGACATCACGACCTCCTTTGGATTTTGGCATCAAATCAGGTTAACGCAATGGGATAGGATTTATAGAATAAAATTGCTGTTTAACTATCTTATTCTAATTCTCCAAACTTATAACCTTATTCACACATCTACTCGCATAAAAAAACCTTCCCGAAAGAAGGTTTTTAAACAGACTCAATTCAATTATTTAGAGCCTTGCTTATTTCGAGCCTTTAATCCCTGCTTGCAATAACAAGGCACCTAAACCACCAATTTTTTGCTCTTGTGGTTTCTCGGTTTTTGGCTTGTTATTTTGCGGACGTTTAAAGTCACCTTCTTTACGTGGTGGACGCTGACCTTGTGGCTTACGCTCTGAACGTTCCGGACGATCTTGCTGTGGACGCTGTTGCTGACGAGGCGCTTTCACAGGCGCAGAACCTTCCGCACGCATACTCAAGTTGACGCGATTACGTTCTGCATCCACTTGAATCACACGAACTTGTACAATTTGACCCGGTTTCACTACTTTATGCGGATCAGAAACAAATTCATTGGCAAGTTCAGAGATATGCACTAAACCATCTTGATGCACACCTACATCTACGAAAGCACCAAAATTCGTAACATTGGTCACTACACCTTCAAGCTGCAAACCCTCAGTGAGTTGTGCAACTTCGGTAATATCTTCACGGAATTTTGCAGTACGGAACTCTGGACGTGGATCACGCGCAGGCTTCTCCAATTCAGTCAAAATATCCTGAATCGTTGGCAAACCAAATTTGTCATCGACAAACTCATCTGCTTTAACTTGACGAATAATTTCAGTATTGCCAATGATGTCTTTGACTGTGGTTGCTTTCGCCGCAACGATTTTTTCAACCACGCCATAACTCTCAGGGTGAACGGCTGACGCATCCAATGGCTCTGTACCATCCTGAATACGCAAGAAACCTGCTGCTTGCTCAAAAGTACGCTCGCCTAAACGTGGTACTTTTTTCAATGCTTGGCGACTATCAAAGCGACCATGTTCTTTACGATATTCAAAGATTTGTTGTGCAATTGATTTATTCAGACCCGCAATATAAGCCAAAATCGCAGGAGAAGCGGTATTCACATCCACGCCAACCGCATTTACACAGTCTTCAACAACAGCATCTAGGGTTTTTGCTAGACCTGTTTGATTGACATCATGTTGGTACTGACCTACACCGATTGATTTCGGGTCGATTTTAACCAGCTCAGCCAATGGATCTTGTAAACGACGAGCAATTGAGACTGCACCGCGAATTGATACATCAAGGTCAGGTAATTCTTGCGAAGCCAATTCACTTGCCGAATAAACTGATGCACCTGCTTCACTCACCGTGATACGTGTCAGTTTCAAGTCAGCATTGGCTGCCATCATTTCTGCAACCACAGCTTCAGTTTCACGACTCGCTGTACCATTGCCAATCGCAATAAGTTCCACGTGGAACTCTCGGCATAAACGCGCAAGCTCAGCAATCGAACCGGCTTTATCTTCTTTCGGTGCAAATGGATAAATAGTGCTATGTGCAAGTACATCACCTGCATCACTCACCACGGCAAGCTTCACGCCAGTACGAATACCAGGATCAACACCTAAGGTGGTGCGACTGCCTGCTGGTGCAGAAAGCAATAAATGACGTAAATTTTCTGCAAAGACATCCATTGCTTCAGCTTCTGCGGTTAAACGCTTATCTGTTAATAATGAATGTTCGATTTGTGGGCGAATCTTACCCAACCAAAATAATTTTGCAGTTTGTTTTAAATAATCTTGGCGTGTTTGTGGTTGAATTTGTTCAAGATTATATTCTGTTTCGATACGTGCCAATGGTGCATCGTCTTCACCATCCACTTTCAAGCCCAATACGTTTTCTTGACGACCACGTAACATCGCCAACAAACGATGTGAGGGGACTTTATTTAAGTTTTCTGAGAACTCAAAATAATCACGGAATTTTTTACCAACTTCTTTTTTCTCTTCAGAAGCAACCGCACTTTTCAACACTGCTGTTTTAGAAAAAGTTTGTTTTAATTCAGTGGTTAAGGCGATATTTTGCGCCCAATCATCAATTAAAATATGCTGAATCGCATCAAGCTGGCTTTCAACATCTGGATAGTCTTCATGACTAAAACCAGCTAAAGCTTCAGTTGGATCAACTTGATCATTAATAATCTTCTCAGCAATAACACCTAAACCCGCTTCTTTTGCTTTAAATGATTTGCTGGTGCGTTTCGGGCGATACGGCGCATAAATTTCTTCTAACGCATTCTTGGTTTCAGCAGCATTTACACGTCCTAATAAATCATCGTTCAATTTATCTTGTTCTTGTAAAGACTGGATCACTTTCTCACGACGCTCGTACAAATCACGCAAGTAAGTTAAACGTGTATCAAGTTGACGTAATTGCGTATCGTCTAAGCCTTGAGTGACCTCTTTACGGTAACGTGCGATAAAAGGAACACTAGCGCCTTCATCAATTAAACGAATAGCAGCTTCTACTTGGTTTGGACGTACGGCAAGTTCATTTGCCAACTGCTGAACTAAGTCAGTCATCGTGATTGATTCCACAAGGGTTGAGTCTAAAAGCAATGATTATAAAGTCCATGGCTATAAAATCCACTATTGTTTTTTTAAAATATTGTGCATAGGGTCACTTCTTTCCCCACAAACCCTACAGATTATGCTAATTGAGCAATGTTTCTAAAATACCAAGCTTTTTCCGCCTAAATATTGAAAAATAGATCGATTGTCATAATTTTACCTGTATATATTTGGTATCTTTCTCTTGATTTTATTGGCAATATTTGTTGCTTTATAACATAGCCAAAACTGTGCAATGAGTCGTATACTACAGAGTCTATTCACATTCACCTTACGAGCTATAGCTCTCATTGCGACATAAGCCGTATACGGTGCTAGATTTTAGCCGATAACGCAAAGCAGGGTTGAAATATAAATAGCCCCTATAGCATTGCATAAAGACGATGACAATAAACGATAAAGGAGCACAGCATGAGTTTAGTTGTACCTGCCGAATCGACGGAAACTGTTCACCATGAAACAGACCGGGTCGAACGCATTTTAGTGGTCGATGATGATGTGCGCTTGCGTACGCTTTTACAACGCTTCCTCGAAGACAAAGGCTTTGTAGTTAAAACTGCCCATGACGCAACACAAATGGACCGTTTACTACAACGTGAGTTGTTCTCACTCATCGTCCTTGATTTTATGTTACCTGTTGAAGATGGATTAAGTATCTGTCGCCGCTTACGTCAATCCAACATTGACACCCCGATCATTATGCTGACTGCACGTGGCAGTGACTCTGACCGTATCGCGGGCTTAGAAGCAGGTGCAGATGATTACCTACCAAAACCGTTCAATCCAAATGAGTTGCTGGCACGTATTCGTGCGGTATTACGCCGTCAGGTGCGTGAAGTGCCCGGTGCACCAAGCCAACACGTTGAAGTCGTCAGTTTTGGACCGTGGGCTTTAGATCTATCCACACGAACCTTAACGCGTGAAGGTCAAGTTGTGACGCTGACCACAGGTGAGTTTGCCGTGCTCAAAGCACTGGTCCAACATCCACGTGAACCATTGACACGCGACAAACTCATGAATCTCGCACGTGGTCGTGAATGGGGCGCAATGGAGCGTTCAATCGATGTACAAGTCTCTCGCTTACGTCGCTTAATCGAAGACAATCCAGCACGAGCACGCTATATCCAAACTGTTTGGGGTGTAGGCTATGTTTTTGTTCCAGATGGTGCGGAATGAGCGTAGGAAACTAGACCTTGAAACTTGAACCAATTGATCCGCAAGAATTTACTGACTTCGCGACCTACTCTGAAAGGCCGCGAACAAAATGGGAACGTTTTTTAGATAAAATCAAACCGCGTTCTGCTGCCATGCGTACCACCCTCTTGGTACTGTCCATGGTCTTTTTCAGTCTATTTATGTCTTTGTGGTTCTTTTGGCGTACCTTGTATTTACCTGAGTTGCAACAACATGCGCGTTATCTCGCGATTGAACTTGAACTCATTAACAATCCCGATATTCGGATTTTACACCGAGATACCGAAGTCGATATTGATGACTGGTTAAAGAACCGTATTGGCATCGAGTACGTTACCGATCCCAAAGAATTTCCTAAAGTTGAAGAGAAATTCCTTGCTGAATTATTTACCAACCAAATTGAAGCCAAACTCGCCAAAGAGTTAGGTGTAAAAGACGTGACGGTTTACTTCAAATTTAAACCGATTCCACGCATCTGGATTCAAACACCAGAAATGAATGGCAACTGGGTCCGCGAACCACTCAAAACCTATGATAATTACAGTGTCGAGTTGATTGCATCATGGTTATTTGGTGTGCCTATTCTCTCTTCAATTATTATTCTCATTCTGGTCCGCCAGATGAATCGCCCCTTACGTCGATTACAAAATGCCGCCAACAATTATAGTAAAACAGGCAAAGCACCATATCTCGACACCAATCACGGCCCACTTGAAATCCGCCAAGTGAATCAAGCCTTTAATCACATGGTCTATACCCTTGAACAAACAGAACGTGATCGGCAAATCATGTTGGCAGGCATTTCACATGACCTCCGCACCCCGTTGACGCGTATTCGTTTAACCGCAGAAATGCTACCTGATGAATTCTTTCGAGAAGGCTTGATCTACGATGTGGATGATATGGATGCGATTTTAAATCAATTCATTTCTTATATGCGTGATGGTTCTGATGAAGAGCTGACAGAGACCAATCTCAACACCTTACTCCAAGAGTTGGTGGTGCAATTCCAACCACTCGATATTCAGTTTGAAACACAAGAGCTACCGATCATTCCAGCACGTAGCCTATCGCTGAAACGTTTAATCGCCAATTTGCTCAATAACGCGAAACGTTATGGTTCTGAGCCGATTGAACTCTCTGCCAGCCATGTCGATGATCATATTCTCATTACCGTAGCTGATCATGGCGAAGGCATTCCTCCCGATCAGGTCGAAGAGTTGATGCAACCCTTTGTGCGTGGAAATTCAGCCCGCACCGTTCAAGGTAGTGGACTTGGCCTTGCGATCGTGAAACGTATTGTTGATATTCACCAAGGGCAAATCAATATTCGCAACCGCGAACAAGGCGGCTTAGAAGTAGTCATTTCATTGCCCATTCCAAGCGAAAAAACGGATGAGCCACAAAACAACACCATCGACAAAATCAGACAAACGCTGACCGGACATTTTTAGAGAGACATTTTCTGATCAGATGTACTGTGATTTGCGTTAGACCTTAGCCTAAAATCAATACACTTTTCACATTTTAGCGCTAAAATCCAACGCTTATAAAAAGCAACATTGAGAATGGATGATGTCTTTAAGTCGCATTCGCCTTCACAGCCTACATGACAAAGTTATGAGCGCTGATGAGGCTTCCAGCTTTATTGAAAATGGTATGACCGTTGGCATGAGTGGTTTCACCCGTGCAGGTGAAGCAAAAGCCGTTCCACAAGCACTGGTCAATCGTGCTAAAAAAAATCCATTAAAAATCACATTAATTACAGGTGCAAGCCTCGGCAATGATTTAGACAAGCAATTGACTGAAGCAGGCGTCTTGGCGCGTCGTATGCCCTTCCAAGTCGATAGCACCTTACGTCGTGCCATCAACAATGGCGAAGTCTTGTTTGTGGACCAGCACTTATCTGAAACCGTCGAGCAAATGCGTAATCAGCAGCTCAAACGCCCAGATATTGCAGTGATTGAAGCGGTGGCCATAACCGAGCAAGGTCATATTGTACCAACCACATCAGTCGGCAACTCTGCCAGCTTTGCGATCTTTGCTGAAAAAGTCATTGTGGAAATCAACACCGCATTAAGCGAAGACTTTGAAGGCTTACATGATATCTACATACCTAGCTATCGTCCGACACGAACACCACTTCCCTTAACCAACGTGGACGATCGCATGGGCTCTACAGCGATTCCAATCGACCCAGCAAAAATTGTAGGCATCGTACTCAACGACACCGCAGACTCTCCATCAACCGTAACTGCACCCGATGCGGAAACACAAGCGATTGCCAATCATCTCATTGCCTTCTTTGAACAAGAGGTTGCTGCAGGTCGTTTAGCAAAAAATTTAGGTCCGTTACAAGCAGGAATTGGTTCAATAGCCAATGCCGTTTTAACAGGCTTAAAAGATTCTAATTTTGAAGATCTGGTGATGTATTCAGAAGTGCTACAAGACTGTACTTTTGAATTGATCGATGCAGGTAAAATGAAGTTTGCCTCAGGCAGCTCCATTACATTATCGGCAAAATGTGGCGAGCGTGTTTTTGGCAACCTAAATCAATACAAAGACAAACTGGTATTACGCCCACAAGAAATTTCAAATCATCCAGAGATCGTACGTCGCTTAGGCATTATTGGGATTAACACGGCGCTAGAGTTTGATATTTATGGCAACGTCAACTCAACCCATGTTTGTGGTACCAAAATGATGAATGGGATCGGTGGTTCAGGCGATTTTGCCCGTAATGCACATCTTGCCATCTTTGTAACCAAATCGATTGCCAAGGGTGGAGATATCTCTTCGGTCGTTCCGATGGCGAGCCACGTGGATCATTGTGAGCATGATGTGGATATTTTAGTGACAGAACAAGGATTGGCAGATTTGCGTGGTTTAGCACCGCGTGAGCGCGCGCGTGTCATTATCGACCATTGTGTACATCCATTGTATCAGGCTGCATTAAACGACTATTTTGACCGTGCTTGTGCAAGAGGTGGTCACACTCCTCACATCCTACGTGAAGCGCTGTCTTGGCATGCTAACTTTGAAGAAACGGGACAGATGTTAGCACCAATCAAAACAGCAAAATCAGCTTAACAATACAGTTATATTTGCAGCAGGAAAGCATGTGGAAGCATGCTTTCCTGCTTTTTATCATACATCCACAATGTAATAGTTAGCTTGAGCAATCGGCGTCAGTTAATTATGCATTTGAAATGCGTTGTCATTGGTTTCGATTTTCCATAAAAAAACCCCAAACTTTCGTTTGGGGTTTTTTGAATATGGTGGCGTGACCCAGGATCGAACTGGGGACACACGGATTTTCAATCCGTTGCTCTACCTACTGAGCTATCGCGCCAATGGCGTGTATTAAGCCGTATCTCAGATAAATAGTCAACAACTATCCTGAGCTTTTGATTTAAATGACCATTTCTTATCCAAAAAGTATACTGCAAAAGTTTTTGGACAAAAAAAATCCCTGATGGGATCAGGGATTGAAAATACAAATCATGGTGGCGTGACCCAGGATCGAACTGGGGACACACGGATTTTCAATCCGTTGCTCTACCTACTGAGCTATCGCGCCAAAGTGGGCGTATTAAACAATGTTTGTCAAAATCCGTCAAGCAAATTTGCGGATTTTTCTACCTAGCGTTTAATTTTGCAACAAAGCCAGTAACGCTCCAACTGGCTTTAGATTTTTCCAATGTGGGATAAGCAGCGATGAATTGCACCACATCCCGGCTCAAATAACTTTACCCCTTGCTCTTCTTCAAAACGACAGACCTCTTCAACCAAACGTTCAGCGACACCACGCCCACGATTGGCAGGATGCACCACAATATATTCTAAAACACGGCTTTCTCCTTGCCCTGTTGCCCAGATTGCACCTATAATTTTGCTGTTAAATTCAGCGGTATAAACTGTGGTATATTGCTGTAGATTTTGTTCAAGTTGCTCCATCGCATCTTGCCCATCTCCGAACTCTGGGCTGGTATCATAGAGTCGCTCTAGCTGAGTACGGATTCCTAGTTGGTCTAAAGAACTGTAGGCATGTACTGTAATAGGCATTGATTAACCCTCCTGAGCAAACTATGATGCTGTCACTTTTTCGTCACAGCGAAACTATTTTTAATTCAATCATTTTTGACGTTTTTTGAGGAACGTGTCCATGACGCAACGTATCAGTGAAGTGGTAAGAAATACCAACGAAACAAAAATTCGAGTTCGTCTCAATCTCGATGGTACTGGTCAAGGCACACTCAACACTGGAGTTCCATTTTTAGACCATATGATTGATCAAATCAAGCGCCATGGTCTATTTGATATTGATATTCATTGTGATGGCGACCTTGAAATTGACGATCATCACACAGTAGAAGACTGTGGAATCACCTTAGGGCAAGCCTTTGCGCAAGCTTTGGGTGATAAAAAAGGCTTACGCCGCTATGGTCATTTTTATGCACCTTTAGATGAAGCATTGTCTCGTGTTGTGGTCGATTTGTCAGGTCGTCCTGGTTTATTTATGGATATCCCCTTCACGCGTGCCCGTATTGGCAGCTTCGATGTCGATTTATTCTCTGAATTTTTTCAGGGATTTGTCAATCACGCTCTGATGACCTTACATATTGATAGCTTGAAAGGTAAAAACAGCCATCATCAGATTGAAAGCGTGTTTAAAGCTCTAGCGCGTGCTTTGCGTATGGCATGTGAAGTTGATCCACGCGCAGAAAATACCATTGCTTCGACCAAAGGTAGTTTGTAATGACGCGTATTGCTTTACTTGACTATGGCATGGGCAATTTGCACTCTGCTGCAAAAGCCTTGGAACATGTCGGCGCAACGGTTGACGTGACCAATGATCCTAAACTGATCGCCAAAGCCGATAAAATCGTATTTCCGGGTGTCGGTGCGATGCGCGACTGTATGCAAGGTATGCACGAAGCTGGTATTGATGAAGTGGTTCGTCAAGCTGCATTCAACAAGCCTGTTTTGGCGATTTGTGTAGGCATGCAAGCCTTATTGCAAACATCCGAAGAAAATGGTGGCGTTGCTGCGCTCGGTATCTTTGACGGCGTAGTTAAACATTTTCCTGAAATGCCAAATTTAAAAGTACCGCACATGGGCTGGAACCAAGTACATCAACTTGATCCAAGCCATCCGATGTGGAATAACATCGAACAAGATGCGCGTTTTTATTTTGTGCATAGCTATTATGTTGAACCACAAGATTCATCTGTGATCGCAGCAACTTGCGATTATGGTGTGAACTTTTGTACCGCGATTCATAAAGATAATTTATTTGCCACACAATTCCACCCTGAAAAGAGTCATACCGCAGGTTTACAGTTATTAAAAAACTTTGTGGAATGGAATATCTAATTAGAAAACTGTAGCAGATCAAATTTATTCATTTGATCTGCTTTTTATAAAAATATTCTGTAATTCTCATATTATTTTCTTTATTATTCGCATCTATACAGATCACTCCATTTTAACAATTGTATAAAAACACCTAAATAGGAATAAAAATGAATCCACCTATCCAAACCGTAGATAAACCGCTAAGTCCAAAAGGTCGTTTTGGCCGACTCGCCTATGCCGCTTGGTCCTTTTTGAGCGCAATCGCCTTCTGTATTGTTATTTTTATTCTTGCATTTATTGCAAGTCTATTCAGCGGCAATGGCTCTGAGTTCTCAGACTTTCCGTTTATTGCGATTTTATTATTCATCATTCTTTATATTGGATTTCTCTATTTTTCTTTTGTTTTTACCATTCGTCGTTTGCATGATCGCAATCAAACTGGCTGGCTGTCATTATTGATGCTGGTGCCATTTTTGAACCTGATTTTTTTAATCTATTTATTCTGTGCCAAAGGAACTGAAGGTGAAAATCTTTATGGTCCGAGTCGAAACACGGCTGGATGGGAAAAAGTATTGGGTTGGATTTATATTATTTTAATTCCTCTCCTGTTGGTTTTCGGTTTGGCTGCAAATGCAATTCCTGCTTATCAAGACTACTTAGAACGAAGCCAACAAACCCAAATGCAATATCAACAGGACTATTCTGAATAAATAAATGACAGAATTTAGATGTTGATCAGCCAAGTTGTTAGACTTGGCTTTTTTATTTGTATAAAACTTTAAAGAAAGACGCAGTCGTCTAACATCCAAAGCTTAGCGATTGAGCAATACTTTGCTAATATGTAGTCAATTTAAACTCTATGATGACGCAAGGAGCGAAAGCATGCTAATCATCCCTGCAATTGACCTGAAAGATGGCAAATGTGTTCGTTTAAAACAAGGCCGTATGGAAGACGATACTGTTTTCTCTGATGATCCTGTCGCAACTGCACAACACTGGGTTGATGAAGGCGCGCGCCGTTTACATTTAGTTGATTTAAATGGTGCTTTCGCTGGTACGCCAATTCATAAACCTGTGGTTGAAGCGATTGCACGTGCCCAACCTGAACTTCCAATTCAGATCGGCGGCGGGATTCGCTCACTTGAAACGATCGAACACTATTTAGAAGCTGGTGTCTCGTTTGTGATTATTGGAACTAAAGCGGTTCAAGATCCTGCGTTTGTGGACGAAGCATGTAAACGTTTTGCAGGTCATATCATCGTTGGTATTGATGCCATCAATGGTATGGTTGCAACCGATGGCTGGGCCAATGTCACAGATGTTAAAGCCACTGATCTTGCCAAGCGTTTTGCCGATGCAGGCGTTTCAAGCATTGTCTACACCGACATCGCTCGTGATGGCATGATGCAAGGCGTCAACGTTGAACAAACCGTCAATTTGGCGCAATATTCAGGCTTGCCTGTGATTGCATCAGGTGGCGTGACCAATCTTGACGATGTGCGTAACCTAAAAGGCCAAACGGGCATTTTAGGCGCGATTACAGGTCGTGCAATTTATGAAGGAACATTGAGCCTTCGTGACGCGCAGTTATTGTTGGATGAAGATCGTTTGTAATTGATCAAGAGCTCTAGTGATTTAAATAATGGCTAGAGCTTTTTAAGCTTAAATGTTATCCTTGTACCGATTTTTATCTTACTCTCCAATTTTATAATGACACTTACGCCACCTTAGTTTTTTACCTCTTATTTGTAATGAACTCATCACTGTCTAGTGATGTGGTGTAGTCGTGTGTTTTTATATATCACATCACTAGCCTTTTTATATTCTTAAAGAAATAGGCTATTTCTATGTTTTCCAATGTAAGAGAACAATGGTTCTCCAATATCCGCGGCGATGTGCTGGCGGGTCTTGTCGTTGCTTTAGCACTCGTTCCTGAAGCAATTGCATTTTCGATTATTGCAGGTGTAGATCCTAAAATTGGTCTGTATGCGTCGTTCTGTATCGCAGTTGTGATTTCTTTTGTTGGCGGTCGCCCAGGTATGATTTCCGCTGCAACAGGTGCAATGGCATTGCTCATGGTCGTGCTGGTGAAAGAGCATGGACTGGAATATCTACTCGCTGCAACGATCCTGACAGGGGTCTTGCAAATTGTGGCTGGGTATTTAAAGCTAGCGCAATTTATGCGCTTTGTATCTAAATCCGTCGTTATCGGCTTTGTGAATGCCTTAGCAATTTTGATTTTTATGGCACAGTTACCTGAACTCACCAATGTCACATGGCATGTCTATGCTATGACTGCGGCAGGTTTAGCGATTATTTATTTATTCCCATACATCCCTAAAATTGGAACATTAATTCCATCGCCTTTGGTGACCATTGTGGTTTTAACCATTGTTGCAACCTTAATGGGACTGGACATTCGTACTGTCGGTGATATGGGTCAACTGCCTGATACACTGCCTGTGTTCTTACTACCAGACATTCCACTGAACTTAGAAACACTTCGTATTATTTTCCCTTATGCAGCAGCGTTGGCCGCAGTAGGCTTACTTGAGTCGATGATGACAGCCACGATTGTCGATGATTTAACTGATACTTCGAGTGACAAAAACCGCGAATGTAAAGGCCAAGGGGTAGCCAATATCGCCTCTGGTTTTATGGGCGGTATGGCTGGTTGTGCCATGATTGGTCAATCCATTATTAATGTTAAATCTGGCGGTCGTACTCGTTTATCTACATTCTGTGCAGGTATATTCTTGTTGATCATGGTGGTGTTCATTAGTGATTGGCTGAAAATCATTCCTATGGCTGCGCTGGTCGCTGTGATGATCATGGTATCGATTGGTACATTTAACTGGGATTCACTCAGAAATATTCGCCAATACCCACTCTCAAGTAATATCGTCATGATCGCGACAGTTGCGATTGTTGTCGCAACCCATAACTTAGCTTATGGTGTACTGATCGGCGTGCTGTTATCTGCGCTATTTTTTGCCAACAAAATCGAACGTTATATGGCAGTTCAATCTGTTTTCGATGAAACTGAAAGTACCCGTACCTATGTGGTTACTGGTCAGATCTTCTTTAGTTCTGCGGATAAATTTACGGCATCATTTGATTTCAAAGAAGCAATTTCAAAAGTTGTAATTGATGTTAGTCAAGCGCATTTCTGGGATGTTTCAGCCGTAGCAGCCGTTGATAAAGTTGTGATTAAATTTAAACGTGAAGGAACGGATGTTGAACTGATCGGGATGAATGAAGCAAGTCAAACGATGGTTGATAAATTTGGTGTACATGACAAACCAAATGCGCTAGATCGTTTGGACAATCACTAGACCGCTTTCATCATACTTTATTCCCTCTTTGTACTTCTCCCACTGGGAGAATGAGGAACGATTGAAGTTCCGCAAGAGGGATTGATGAAAGAAGTCCATTAAAAGGAAATTATAACAATGTCAAAAATTATTGCGTGTATTGATGGTTCAATCGGCACAAATACGGTATGTGATTATGCTGCTTGGTTTAGCCAAAAACTGAATGCGCCACTTGAACTTTTACATGTGATCGATACGCCGAGAGCGCAAGTACCACAGGATTTAAGCGGTGCGATTGGCTTGGGAAGTCGAGAAAGCTTATTAAATGAGTTAGTAGAGCTAGATGAACGTCGAGGAAAAATTGAGATTGAGCATGGCAAAATTTTGCTTCGTGAGGCAAAAAAATATGTGCTAGACAACTTCAGTCTCGATGTACATAGCTTCCAACGTCGTGGCAGTTTGTTAGAAACCATTGTCGCTTTGGAAGAAGATATACGTGTGCTGATCATGGGAAAATATGGTACTCAAACGGCATACCATTCCGATAAAATAGGGACACAAATCGAGAATGTAGTCCGTGCCATTCACCAACCTGTTTTAATTGCCTCATCACCCTTCACTCAGCCTCAATCTTTCTTAGTGGCGTTTGATGGCAGTACAACGGCGAAGAAGTGCGTAGAGAAGATTGCAAATAGTCCGTTACTCAAAGGATTAGCTGCACATCTGGTCTATGTCGGTCAACCCAACCAAGAAATACACACTCAACTTGCTTGGGCAAAAGAACAATTAGAGTCACAAGGCTTTAATATGACATTAAGCACTTTGGAAGGTGATGTTGATGAAAGTATTCTGAATTACGCCGACCAAAAGAATATTGATTTAATGGTGATCGGTGCTTATGGACACTCCAAAATCCGTCAATTCTTTATTGGTAGCACCACCACAAAACTATTAGTTCGCTCCACAAAACCTGTGCTATTGCTAAGATAAGCTCGGGGAAAACATTTCATTTAGCAAGGTATTTAGCTCTGCTAAATGAAGTGTCGCTTTAGGAACTGTTGTGACAAGATTTAACGCCTATACGCCTCAACTTGCCCTCATTTTTATTACTATGATTTGGGGTGGTACTTTTTTAGCGGTGCAATATGCGCTGAATTTTAGTAGCCCGATGTTTTTTGTCGGTTGTCGTTTTGCGGTGGCTGCATTGGTGATCTTGCTTATTTCGGTGAAGTCCATTGCTGGTTTGACGCTCAAGGAAACCCTTGCAGGTACAGCGATTGGCATTATGATTGCCATTGGTTATGGTACACAAACCATTGGCCTGCAAACGATCCTGAGTAGTGAGTCGGCCTTTCTGACAGCGCTTTATGTTCCACTCGTTCCAGTTTTGATGTGGGTCATTTTCCAGAAACGACCGTCTTTGATGACATGGATTGGCTCAGCCTTGGCGTTTACGGGGTTAGTCTTTTTAACTGGGAACGATTTTTCGAGTATCAATTTAAATTATGGGCAAATGCTCACCTTGATCTGTGCCTTTGTGATCGCTTTAGAAATTATTTTGATTGGATATTTTGCAGGGAAAGTGAATCTGAGACGTGTCACGGTGGTTCAGTTGGTGGTTGCGTCTGGATTGTCATTTGCCAGTATGCCCCTTGTTGGCGAACATAGTATTCCAACTTTTTCTTGGCCCTTAGTGATGATCGCAGTGGGCTTAGGGCTTGCCAGTGCATTGATTCAATTTGTGATGAATTGGGCACAACGTATGGTTGATCCAAGCCGTGCTGCCATCATTTATGCTGGCGAACCCGTTTGGGCAGGATTATTTGGGCGTATCGCAGGTGAACGCTTGTCGCTACTGGCATTATTTGGTGGTTTACTGGTGGTCTTAGGCGTTTTGGTGAGTGAGTTGAAGTTTAAAATACTCAATCATCCCAAAGAAAAATAAAACTTTCGTATTAATCTTTGTTTGGTGGTTGGTTCTTCTTCAACAACATATGCGGTTGATAGTACTCTACCGTTGGTATTGGATCGTAGAATGGGTGTAGTAATGCCTTCCATTCTTGATATGCCGCAGATTTCCTAAACCCTTCGGTATGATGTTCAATACTGTCCCAAAAGATCATAAGAATAAAACGCTGATCATCTTGAACATGCTTGATCAATTGCACGGCATTCAGTCCAGCCATTGGATAAATAATCGCTTTAGCTTGTTGAAATGCTGCTTCAAAAGCCTGACTTTGATTTGGCTTAATATTTAAATGCACGTGCTCTATAATCATAATTAAACCTGTTTAAATTCTTCAAAAACAATTTGAAGGTAATTTTTTATAAAATCAAATATATGGTTATTGGTATCTAAGAATATAAAGTGATATTCAAATTTTATTGAGAATAAGCGGATAAGATTATTATCCGCTTTCTGTTCAACTTACTGATACATCGGTTTATTATCATTTAACGCAATCAAACCACGAATCGCTCGGTAAACGATCCATACCCATGCAACAAAAATAACCGATACACAGAAAACCGTGCCAGACAGTGCAACACCAGCAAATGCATTTGGATTATCGCCTGTCAAAAACAGGAAGAAAAATGGGATAAAGGCAATAATATTCCACGCTAAATACCACCAAAAGGTGCGAATTTGCCAAGTAAAGTGGCTTTCAAAAATTGAACCTTGTACATCACTACGTTTCACATAGTTAATAATCAAAGCAATGATCGCCAATAAACCACCGCTAAAAATCGCAATAATATAAAGCACATAAAGAATCAAGGTCAAAGTACGATTCGGGTCTTGATCAACAGAGTAATTCATTTTTATTTAGCTCCAAAACCTCCCTCAATGAAAAATATTGAGTGGAGAAATTAACCAACATATCAACAATATATGAAAGGCTATGGTACAGAAATAAATCTTACGAAACGGTTGTTTTTGTGTTTTATGTCTCAGTTTTTGTTGAGCAAGCCAACCAGCACACCATCCACCCAAAGAATCAACGATGTGCAGAGTCTGTTCGGGTATGCGACGATTGCCCAATTGTGCTGCTTCTTTGTCTTGAGAATACAACCAATAACTTAGCGCATTCATCAAGCTTACAAAGAGCAAAGTAAACGGCGGTAATAGCTTGCTAAAACTCGCAATCACCATAAAGACAATATAAACCCCAATCCCTACTTTCATCGGCGACCATCCAGTGGTTGTGGTTGGTCGAACGGGCGCGGCTTTATGCTCAATCACTTGTGATGCTTTCAAATAAACAACTTGTTGCGCGCGATAGCGACCACGCTCATCTAAAATCACCAAATAATCTAAAGCACAGCCCACAATCGGTCTTGGGCCAGTTCGAGCAAAGTCTTTGATATGTAGAAAAACTCGCTCTTTCTTCGCATCATTGGGTTGAATAAAGCCATAGCCTTTGTCATCAAACCATTCCACTAAACGTCCTTGATCTCGCATGACTTTTTCCTAAGCTGTGATTCGTTGTAATCGGTCTAGTAACATCATTCGCATTTCAACTGGATCTTTCTGAGAAATATCTTCACCTGTACGACCATGCGCTGCATTTTTCTGCGCCACTTGCAAACGCATACTCCAAAAACGGCAGGCCGCCATCGCCAAATAAATATCTAAACACGCCAGCTCATCGTCGCTAAGTGTACGAATCACCTGATAAGCCGCCAAGAATGCATCTGCTTTGCTCTGATCAAGATACGCTTGTGGATAGGCAGTACAGAAATCATTGATACTAATCGCAATATCAAATAACCACTCATCTTGATTGAGTTCATAAAAATCAAGAATACCGTTTAACTGATTGCCTTCAAATAGTGTGTTATCTCTAAATAAGTCTGAATGAATAAAGCCCACTGGACGATTAGGGTGTTGTTGTGTGATGTCGGCAAATTGCTGAAAAACCAGCGCCAATAAACTTTGATCATCAATATTCATCTGTGGCTTGAGCTGTTCAGCGACATCTGACCAATACTGATGATTACGGTTAAAATCACGCACCAAAGGAAAGCCCTGTAAAGCCAAATGTAATTTTGCTTGTGCTTGAGCAATCGCTTCAATCTGCTCAATGGTGGTATCTTGTGGATGTTCACCCATGATTCGTGGCGCAATTTGTGCAGGTTTATCGGCAATACTATGAATCGCTTGACCGTGGTGTTTCAAGGGTACTGCCACAGGCACGCCTGCCTGTCCCAAACAATCCAACACAGGCACCAGTTCACCTGCCCCGACCGCATCTAATTCTTCAAAAACCGTTAAAACATACTGCTTCTGATTTTGATCCACCAAAAAATAATTGGTGTTTTGAATACCGCCTTGGATTGGAATCAGATCAATCACTGCCAAACCATAAGGCTCAGCAAAAGCTTGAACTTGTTCTAAACTCAACGGGGTATAAACCGACATGGAAAACCTGCAAAAAATAGCTGTGAAGTTTGCTAGAATACCTGTTCCCTTCATGAAGGTGTAGCACCTAAATCGGTCTCCTTTCTTTATTGGCGATTTTTTGGAAAATTTTATGCTCGCAAAACGTATTATCCCTTGCTTAGATGTTGATAATGGTCGAGTCGTCAAAGGCGTTCAATTCCTTGATATTCGTGATGCAGGTGATCCTGTCGAGGTTGCTCGTCGTTATAACGAACAAGGCGCCGATGAAATTACCTTTTTAGATATTACTGCTACCCATCATGGACGTGACACCACTTACCGTACTGTAGAACGCATGGCTGAAAGTGTCTTTGTGCCATTAACCGTCGGTGGCGGTGTGCGCAAAGTAGAAGATATTCGTTTACTGCTCAATGCTGGCGCGGATAAGGTCAGCATCAACTCAGCAGCTGTATTTAATCCTGAATTTGTACAGGAAGCTTCACAACGTTTTGGTGCGCAATGTATCGTAGTTGCAATTGATGCAAAAAAAACGGGCGAAAATAAGTGGGAAATTTTTACTCACGGCGGACGTAAACCGACAGGTATCGATGCGATTGAATGGGCGGTGAAAATGGCTGATTTTGGCGCAGGCGAATTATTGATTACCAGTATGGATGCCGATGGCACCAAAGCAGGCTATGACATCGCACTAATGCGTGCGATCAATGACCGCGTCAGTGTGCCAACCATTGCCTCAGGTGGTGTAGGCAACTTACAACATTTAGCCGACGGTATTTTAAAAGGTGGTGCGGATGCAGTCCTTGCAGCCTCTATTTTCCACTTTGGTCAACATAGCATTCCTGAAGCAAAACAATATCTTGCTGAGCAAGGCATTGAAATGCGCCTCTAAACCGTTTCTCTATTAACGCCAAACCTCTCAACGCTAATATTTGAGAGGTTTTTTTATGGGGTTTGGATCTGTGAAATGTCCACAGACCCTATATTTAAGACAAAAAAAATACCTTGCTGAGCAAGGTATAGAAACTGCGTATATAACGCCAGAGGTGAAGAGAACATACAGCCATTTTGAGTAAATTCTAAGCATTTAAAGTGCCTGAGCTAAAATAGCGATAAAAGCAGCAGAAATATTGACATTAAAACCCTATTTTATTGACCATTCACGACAACGCCCGATTTGATTTGGTCAGGAATGATCAAAATACCGATCCCACTAAGGGATTCAATTCTGCACGTTGTATCCTTTAGATACTCAATTTAAGCTACGGATTGCTTTTCTTCTTTCATCACAGCAGATGTAAGCAGTTTTGGCTTTTGTTCCACCCACTTGGCAGGAAAAACAGATTCTATCGCTTGGGTAAGCAGCTTAGAGAATGTTGCGGGTAAAGGTATGCCCAATGGATTCGCTTCTTTTAAATCTGCAGAAGAGACCACACGGGTTCCCATCACATAATCAAACCATGGACGCGTCACACACCAGTTGGCATCTTGGTTTGAGTTCATATGATGATCATAATGCCAAGGGATGCTAGCCTTCGCCCAATCAGGTTCTAAGTGCGCACGGCGATGCACATAATAATAATTCCCAGCGCTATAAAGTGCCGCCAAAGACATGCCTTTTGAAAATGGATAGAACGCCACGCTTGCAACTCCAGCCACTACAGCCAATGACATGACTTCGTTACGTGTTCGCCAATGTTCAAATCCTTGTACATAGCATTCATCGGCAAATTCCTGCTTACGTACTTCACGATGATGGGCCCAATGTGATTCCATGCTTTTTGGTACAGGGCTATAACGTGGTTGTCCTGAACGATGCACACCATGCAAAATATATTTATGTGCAAACCATTCAAATGCATTGGCGACCGCCAAACCTGCAATAAAACCTTTAACCATGATTCTCTCCAACCAATCCTAACTTATATTCAGCATATAAATTTTGGTAGGCGAAGTATTGACGATACGCTATAGTTGTATTGACAAAACACGACAAGCTAAGGAGTAGACAGGATGTCTCAACTCAAGAACTATACAGGCTCTGTTTTTGGTGGTTTGGGGCATTTACTCAAAGCCTATTGCGAGGCAGAAAATATTGCTGTTCCTGAACAATTACAACACGTTCAAAACCTAGAACGCTTCGATTATGTGATCTGGCGTGACTTGCTTGAAGATCTCAATCGCTTACACCCTAAAACTGGACTTGGGCTAGAAATTGCAGCGTATGTGCAACCCAAACATCTCGGTATTATCGCGTACCTTGCGCTTTCATGTGAAAATTTGGGCGAAGCTTTGGCACGCTATCATGACTTTCATCGCTTAATTTATGATGGTAGTCCTTTGGTGGTCGAGTTTAATGATCCTTATGTTTCCATTCGTTGGGAAGCACCTGAACCGCATCCAACCCAACTCACCGATGAAATTGCCATTGCATTGATGGTGCAATTCCTCAAGTTGTTTATGTCAGGCGAAAGTATCCATTTACACGAAGTGCATTTCATCAACACTCCTCCAAAAAATATCAGCATTTATGAGCAATATTTTCGCTGCAAGGTTCGTTTTGAACAGCCTAAAACACAACTGCTATTGCCTATAGCGGAAGCGTTTAAACCATTAAAAAGCAGTGACCACACCCTACAACAACTGCTGTTACAGCAGGCGCAAGCTTTACTCGACAAGTTACCGAATTCAACTCAACTAGATCAACGTCTACAACATGCCATTTTGACAGGTTTACAAAAGAACCAATATCAGATCGATTTTATTGCAGAAAAATTGGGACTCTCTGTTCGACAGTTACAACGACATTTGCAACAGCAAGGCACTACTTTTCAGGAGCGTGTACAGCAAATTCGTTTTATGTTGGCGACTGAGTATTTAAAAGACCCTCATCTCAGCCTACAGGAAATCGCCTTGCTGCTTTGTTATTCAGAGCAAAGTGCTTTCCAACGTGCTTTTAAACTTTGGACAGGACAGACACCGCAACAGTGGCGGAACAACAACACAATTTACAATTCGTAATAAAAATATTGATGAACTCACTGTTTCACAACTGATCATTGTTGTTACACCCTTTATACAAGAACCTATATACCCATGTGAATTCGTTCACATTTTTTTCACAGGGGTTAAACATATCCATAATAAAGTTTTGGATGCTTGGTTTTTCTTTTTTAAAAAATATGTGGTGATAACAATGAACAAATATTTAGCAGAATTTCTTGGAACCTTTTGGCTCGTTTTTGGTGGTTGTGGTAGTGCTGTATTAGCAGCAGCCTATCCAGAACTTGGTATCGGCTTTATGGGCGTGGCATTGGCATTCGGTCTCACCGTTTTAACGGGTGCTTACGCGTTTGGTCATATTTCAGGTGGTCACTTTAACCCTGCCGTCAGTGTGGGTTTATGGGTAGGTGGACGCTTTGAAGCAAAAGAACTTGCTCCTTATGTTATTTCTCAAGTAATTGGTGCAACGATCGCGGCATTGGTCCTTTACATTATCGTACAAGGTCAAGCAGGCTTTGCGGGTACAGGCGGTTTCGCGAGTAATGGTTTTGGTGATCTGTCTCCAAATAAATTTTCTCTAGGTTCTGCTTTCATTATTGAGGTGGTACTGACTGCATTCTTCATCATTATTATTATGGGGGCAACGGATCGTCGTGCGCCTGCTGGGTTCGCACCAATTGCGATTGGTTTGGCTTTAACATTAATTCACTTAATCAGTATTCCAGTGACTAACACTTCTGTAAACCCTGCACGTAGTACGGGTGTGGCATTCTTTGCTGAAACAGCAGCACTCAGCCAATTATGGTTGTTCTGGGTCGCTCCAATTATTGGTGCGGTGATTGGTGCGGTGATTTATAAAATTGTAGGACGTGAGAAAGACTAATAATAAATCCTCATAAAGAAACAGCCTTCACCTAGGCTGTTTTTTTATGCTTCAATTTGCATTTAAAGAAACGGATTTTCAATTTCTTGTTCAGGTTGACGCTCGATCTGCGCAGGTAAGCTTTCTTTCTCGAGTGCCGCCACCACATCATTGATAAAGCTTTGCAACGCTTTCGCGGTTTTTAGACCCGCCTGATCTTTAGTAATTTGCAAATTGCCATATAAGCTCACGCAATCGACCTGATTTTCTAAAGTCAGATCATAAATCGCTGAAGACTCATCGCCATGTTCAAAAGGTTTAAACATCTCATTCTCACGTTGTTATTATATCGATATAGCCTGCGCCAAGCTCAATTGCTTTGCAAGATGCTCTACATTATCTCAACAATTGTAAAAAATACTGAACCAGCATATCGACCAAATGCTTGATCACAGCTTGTTTAGCATCTTCATCAATATACGCTGAGGAACTGTCTTCCGCGGCTTGGGTTCGACCTGAACTAAATTGGCGTTGCTGCACTTGAATACTATCAGTGGTCGCTTCTTCTGCGCATTGACTTTGCCCATCCCAATGCAAATAACGAATTTCATTATTGGCCTTGACCTGCTGTGCTGACACAGGCAACTGATAAATATTACGCTTCTGCTGTTCGGTCAACTGCGGAAATAAATTAATCCCGAGCTTTTCTTCCAGATAGCAAACACTGACCACTTTGACCTGTAGTGACGCATTATTGGGCGCGTAATAGGCACCAATAATACCCTGCTTTGGTAAATATACGGCTTTATATACCGCCGTGGGCACAATCACCCCTTTACCAATGGTTTTTAAGCGTTGCCCCTCAAAGATCGGCCCTGTTATGACATAGGCATCCTTATGTTGTTTAGTCACGATGGAACGAACCGCTTCCTCAACTTTACGCCATACTTCCTGATTATTTTTAGGCGCTTGGGGCACCATATTGGCCAATGAGAAACTGTCATATTGCGCAGCTTTATTGTTCATATCGCCATTGGGTGCCATATGCCCACGATCGTAGCCTGAGCCTCGATAGTCGGATAACAAAGCGCGATGTCGCTCTGCTACACGAGTTTCCTCATGGAAATTATCTTCACGCTTAATTTTGATACTTAAACGTTGCGGTGTTAAATATTCCGCTGACCATAGTGGGGTTTTAGAGATGCCTGAATACATCACGTTAAAATCATTAAAGCACAATGCGTAGCTGTCTTTTTGCAGACTTTCTTTATTTAATAAAGGTGGAACATCCCGATAAAATTGATTTAAACAGCCGCTATTGGTGCTCTGCAATGGAATCAATTTAGAAATTTTCTCATTGCCAAACGCAATCGCAAAGCTGCTCGTTGCGAGCAAAGCTAATAAAATCTTTCCAACATTTTGGCTCAAAAAAGCGAATTGCGTTTTACGCTTTCGAGTTGTTCTTCTAGCCATAACCACTTCAAAATCAATATTAACGCGCAGCTTAACAACTCAAACAGCAACTGTATATTCACAAGTGGCTCAGAACGACACTTTATGTCGTCAAACTGTTCACTTGATCATCAAAGCATAAAAAAATGGCACCTGATGGTGCCATTTTCATATCAATTCATCACTAAATTTCGATCTGACTGCCTAACTCAACCACACGGTTGGTTGGGATCTGATAGAAGTCACTCACCGGACTGGTATTCCGCTGCATTGAGATAAAAAGTTTTTCACGCCACGGTGACATCCCATCCCCAACAGTATGCACAATACGATCTCGCGAAATAAAGAAGCTCATTTGCATCATATCGAATTCAAAACCAAGTTCCTGATAAGCTTGTTCCAAAGCATTTGGCACATTAGGCTGATCTTTAAAGCCGTAATACATATAAATGCGATAGAAGTGATCATCCAGTTTTTCCACTTTTACACGATCTTCTGTCGCCACATATGGAATGTCCTCGGTATAGACCGTGACGATCACATTGCGCTCATGCAGCACTTTATTATGTTTAATATTGTGCAGCATCGCATGCGGAACAATATTTGGCGTGCCTGTTAAAAAGATCGCTTCACCCGGAACAAATTGAGTTTCTTTGCTCATACCGATACTTTTAATAAATAAGTCTAGCGATAACGCATCGGTTTCCATCCGTTTATATACAATCTCGCGCCCACGTTTCCATGTCATCAAAATGGTATATACCACTGCACCAATTAAAATTGGCACCCAACCGCCAGCCAAGATCTTTAATGATGTCGACGCAACAAATACTAAATCGAGCAATAAAAAAGGAATCGCCAGCAGCGCGACTTTCCACCAAGACCAGCGCCACACGCCATAAGCCAAGGTCGAAATGAGGATGGTGCCGCACAACATAGTCATGGTCACCGCCACGCCATAGGCACTGGCTAACTCAGTACTACTTTCAAAAAGTAAAATCAAAATAACGACGGAAATAAACAACACCCAATTAATAAAGGGTAAATAAATCTGACCTTGCTCAACATCCGAAGTATGGTGCACCGTTAAACGGGGTAAATAGCGTAGCTGCATCGCCTGATTGGCGACCGAGAATACCCCAGTAATCACCGCTTGCGAAGCAATCACGGCAGCCGCAGTTGCAAGCCCAATCATGGGAAATAATGCCCAATCTGGAACTAACAGATAGAATGGATTTTCAATTGCTTGTGGATTACGAAGCAATAACGCGCCCTGACCTGCATAATTCAATAACAAAGAAGGAAGGACGATACAGAACCACGCCAACTTGATTGGCATACGCCCAAAATGCCCCATATCCGCATATAAGGCTTCGCCGCCTGTCATGGTCAGGATCACTGCACCCATTGTGATAAATGCAATCATCGGCTGTTCATAGACAAAGTTAAATGCCCAGTAGGGATTGATCATCATCAGCACATAAGGCGTTTGAATAATGCTCCATAGACCAATCAAGCCAATGGATAGAAACCACAATAGCGTCACTGGCCCAAATAGTTTCCCCATCGTGGCTGTACCATGCCGTTGTACCATGAATAGCCCTGTCAAAATCCCAAGTGCGATCGGAACCAACCATTGATTAAAAGCAGGCGTCACGATACTCAACCCTTCAATCGCAGATAGAACTGATATCGCGGGGGTGATAATGCCATCACCAAAAAATAATGATGCGCCGATAAAACCCAGTGCGATCAGGTAAATCTTATTTTTATCTGAAAATACTTTTGAGCGAAGGTTTAACGCCAGTAACGAGATAATCCCGCCTTCACCGTTGTTATCTGCACGCATGATGACTGAAACATATTTAAAGCTAATGGTTAAGTTCATGCACCAAAAAATCAGGGATAAAATCCCCAGCACCGATGCTTCATTGATCGCCATGTGTCCTGTGTTGAAACACTCTCGTATGGCATACAACGGACTTGTACCAATGTCTCCAAAGACCACCCCTAAGGCTGCCAATGTCATCACTGGCAATGCGGTTTTTTTTGCAGCACTTTGCATATATTTCAATCAAATCGGATTTGAGATTGCGCCATATTACCACTAGCTAAAAACTTTTTCTGCAAATCTATGATTTTGTCGCTTGGCAGTTGGTTTTTTTTTGGTTACTATCCCACACCTTGGTGAGGTGTCCGAGTGGCTTAAGGAGCACGCCTGGAAAGTGTGTATACGTTTGCGCGTATCGAGGGTTCGAATCCCTCTCTCACCGCCAAGTTTATTTCCAATATCATCTTATGATGTCTTAAAAAGCTTAAAACTAAAGGGTTTAGGCTTTTTTTGTATCTAGTGCTATCCGACTTCATCTATTGCAATCCAGTATATCGTGGGGGATAATTGGGGGACAAAAATTAGATGTAAACAATCGTCCCCCAATCTGTACGGATATCACTCAAAAATGCTGACGGATGCTCAAGTTAGAAAGATAAAACCACTTGATAAGAAAAAACGTTATTCTGATGAAAAAGGACTCTATTTAGAAGTCACTCCATCGGGTGGAAGATTCTGGCGTTTAAAATATCGATTCAATGGTCGTGAAAGTACATTAACCATTGGAAGCTATCCAGAAATTTCCCTTGCCCAAGCTCGCCGTGCTCGTGATGAAGCACGTATCCAGCTATACAACAACATTGACCCTAATGCTATAAAAAGTGAACGTTTACAACAAATAGATGAAAGTACTCTTTTCAGAGCGCTTGCAATGGAATGGATGGAAGACCGTAAAGCGGTCATTAAAGAGGCGACTTATCTACGTGATTTATCAGTATTTGAAAAAGACATTTTCCCTACTCTAGGCGATATGCCAATTGATCAGATCAAAGGAAAAGATGTTCTTTCCTGTGCCAAAAAAATTGAAGAGCGTGGTGCATTGGAAATGGCAAAACGTTCTATACCTTTAGCTGGTCGTATTTTCCGTTATGCAATCCGTAAAGGGATTATTGAGAATGATCCTACCCCACACTTAGGCGAGGCTCTCAAGCCTCGTAAAGTAAAAAATATGGCTCGTTTGGATATTTCTGAATTTCCTGCCTTTCTTGAACGTATGGATCGCTACCATGGCAATCTTATAATTCGATCAGCCTTACAACTGATGACTCTAACTTTTGTCAGAACAACTGAACTACGAATGATGGAGTGGAATGAGATTGATTATGAGAATCGTTTATGGCGTATTCCTGCACATAAAATGAAAATGGCTATGCCTCATATTGTGCCTTTGTCAAAACAGGCTTTAGATATCCTGGAAGTGATTTACCCAATTACAGGCAATAAACCGTATGTTTTCTACAATTACAGCACTGCCAAGCCAATCAGTAGTAATGCCCTTTTATGTGCAATCCGAACAATGGGATATAACGGTAAAATGACCGGTCATGGATTCCGTGGTCTTGCTTCTACAACCTTGCATGAGCAAGGCTATATGCACGATGCGATAGAGGTTCAACTTGCTCATAGAGTTGGTAATGCGGTATCACTGGCTTACAACCATGCTCAGCACTTAGACTACCGAGTGAAAATGATGCAAGAATGGTCTGATTTTATTGATGGTTTAAGGGATAAAAGATATTCTTCTTAAGCGCGAATTCCAATAAAAAATATCATTTTTAACTATCCCTGCTGTTTGTACTAATTTATTTTGAAAGCTCCATTTATAGCCATCTTACGTACAAACTTAATAAGCGAAATAAAAAGAAAACTCTAATCAGTTTAAACCTTTAGAGTTTTCTTAAAATTAAACCAATTAATTAAGTTTGAACTGTACTGCCCATATAATTAGACAAATTGCTTTCAATTATTGTGTTCACAATTTGAGTCATCTCATCATCAGAAACAAATGGCACCTGAGCAAAAATTAAATCACCACCTAGTTTTGCAGCTAAATGTCCTTTACCTAATAATCTTTCTGCACCAGAACGATCTAACGCAATCTTAGATGTTGCTTCACTAGCAACCTTTAAAATTAAACGATTACCTAAATTTTCTCGCAGTTGCATCGGCATAACATCTTTGTCTGGTCTTTGGGCTGCGAATATCAAATGAATACCTGCTGCTCGAGCTTTTACACCTAATCGTTGAACAGCTGAACCAACAGCACCCTTATAATTATCATCAAACATCCAATCCGCAAACTCATCATGAATTAGGAATATCATAGGCAATCTATCACTCAAAGCAACCTTAGAATTATACGTTGCCAAATCCTTCGCTTTGACTTGAGCAAATAATCGATAGCGCGTTTCCATTTCATCAACTAAATTAGCAAGAACTTCCGTTGCTCGTTCTTTAGTTGTAATAATTGGTTCACGCATATGTGGTAAATCTTCTAAAGCTGTATAATCAACCCCCATTTTAGGGTCGATAAGAATAATCTGAGCTAAGTCAGTAGAATTTGTTGCAGTTATATCAAGGAGTAACACCTGTAGTAATACTGATTTGCCACTTCCCGTTGCACCAGCTACAAGAGAGTGGGGTTCATGTCCAGGTAATCCTGAAAAATCTCCACCTAGATTTAGATATAATAATTCACCATTAACCTCTTGAACGCCTATTACAAATGAAACATTAATTCCAGCTTTATTACGATTTAGTTGCCGACGTGCCCACAAATTCCAAATGGAAACAGCTTGCCGTACTTCACTAGCAACTGTTACAACAATCTCACCAGGTTTAGGTTGTACCGTTACAATATTAATTGCGTGAGTTGTTAACAATTGTGTTCGTTTAGCTTCAATATCTTCCATACGTAATCGATCTGAACCGGCCAATCGAATCAAGCATCCATTTGGCGTAATTCTCGTTCCAAGTACATTTACTTGAAAGCCCCAACTATTTAAGGCTCGTCTTAAATCCTTAGTAATTTTATCTGCCCACTCATTTCTTATATCGTCTTGAGTTTGTGCTGAATGATTAAGTTTAATTAATTCACCTAAATTTAGCATTATCCGATCTGCTTGATCTTTTGACTGAACCAAATCAATTGTATTTTCGTCGACCGTAATGACTTTATCTAGCTCAAGATAATTCCCTTTAATATCATCTGTACTATTAAAAGGTAGTTGAATATGGTCACTTTGTTCAGAGTTCTGAGCTGTATCCAAAGTATTTTCTAATAAAGAATTCTGTTGAGTATGATCAGACTCCTCAACGACCAATGCCCAATTAATTCTTGGAGCAGGTCTATTAAAAATTACATTTTCCCAAGGCTCAGCTGAGCCTAATATTGCTCTTATAGAAGATGAATATTGTTGTTCCGCATATATTTCGACTAAAGATCGGAGCTCTTTACGATCAAATACCTCTTGCCAAGCTTGGAAATGCTGAGAACTATCAACTTCAAGTTGCTCAGAAACAGAATTAGTATTGACTACATCAGAGCTGTGAACAAATATATGAGAATAGCCTCGTAAAGAGATACTAACCGCTCCTTCGCGAATTGCTATTCTTGCCTGTTCTAGTAATGCAGTTTGTCCAATAGATACATCTGCATCAACAAGCAAATCCGAAATACGAGATAGCCAAACATCTCGATCTAAACGGCTTGGATCCCCAAATAATGCATCTTTAAAGGATGTCAATGTAGACATTAGCTGAGCTTTGGATGAGCGTTTTGCATCCGCCACACTCTCGTACGAAACATATTTGGACTCTATAATTGCAATATGTAAACGAATTCCATCACTAGAATCTTCAACAGATAATGCTAGTAAATCAGCAATACGACTTTCTTTTTGAGATAACCAAGATGCATAATCATCTAATAAGAAAAATACACTAAAAGCATCATTACCATTATTCAAAATTTTAAATTCATCAGCGATTAAATAACGGCTAAGTACTAAACCCAACATCTCACCTGCAGATATACCTCGACGTGCAGCTCGCAATACAATCTGACCAGAAATTGATAGAGCATCTTTTTTAATTCGTTTAGTAAGCTCATTAAGCTGTAATTGATCCAATGGTAAGGCCAAATCTTTTAAACGCTTTTGAGTAAGTCCATTTAATAGTTTTAGATCAGCAGTTGAACTAACTATCATATTACGGCCATTTGTCGTATTCCTACGATAACGCACTACCGTTATATCTCGATGCTGTAATTGTTTTTTATCTAACAGTTCATCATAAGTTGCAACCCATTCTGCTTGCTGATGCGCATCATCTATAATTTCAGCTAAATGAGGGTGTTGTAATGAAATCTGACGAGCAGGAAGTAACCTATCTTCTTTGGTAATCGCGTCTTTCTTTGCAAGTGCAGCTACTGCTGCTAAATAACTCCAACCCGTTGAAGTTTGCCATGGGCATGTTAAAAAACTAGTTGATTTGAGGTCACCATCTTTCGCCACAAGTCGATATGACCAACGTGATGGCGCATGTTCTAAGCTTAAACGATCCTCACTCCAAGGAACAGCAATCCATTCTACGGTAGCTGTTCTTGCTACAACATCATACAAAAATGCAATATCAAACGGCTTAAATCCTAACAGAGAATTACCATTTCCATTAGCTGATTTAGATACTCCTATTCTTAATTTGGAAATAAAATTATCTGATATTTCACTTACAAGCGGTAAATCTTCATTATCTGCAGCTTTGTTAACTAATTCTGCATAAATTGATGCTAAATGCTTTGGCTCTGTATGCCGGACAACGACATTACATTGCATCTCAGATTGTTCATTATCATACAAACTCGATAACTCTTTCACCACTTCCAAAGGTAAATCTGCCGCGTCAGAGTTATATAATAAAATATTTAAATTTCGTAGCTTATGTGGTTGTAGACTTACATAACGATCAATAAGTTCATTAATCTGTTTAGCTGCTACTTGAGGGGAAGTATCGCTAAGAACCGATGTCTTGGAATATGTCGGGGCCTCAAGCAAACTGTAACCATTAACTGTACTTGTAACAGAAACTAAATCAGCTACACCCTTCTTTTGAAGTATCCCAACTTCTGGATAAAATGGATGCTTAAGCTCATCAAAAAAATCTTTGAAAAATATGTTCCTATCACCGAACTTAAGACTCTCTGCGGTCAATAAGTGAGTTATTAATGCACATGTTCGTTGCGTTTTAACAGCTAACGCTTTCAAGCGTTCAGGATGCCAAGGAGGTATTATAAGTGTTGATTGCTCCCCAGATACAACAACAGTTCCAATAGATATTACTTTACTCACAAGATTATTACGACATACATCATTACACGCATGAGTTGAAAGAGTATCTAATAATTCAGCATACGCATCAGCTTGATTGAATATAGTCGAATGATTTAACCCATTCAGCTTAAAATCCTGGACGGCTAAAGGATAAATTTTTTCAAATTTTTCCCAAGTTTGCTTTATCTGTTGATAGGCTACTTCATTTATTAAATTATCTTTATATAAATTTTCTAGAGATTTTTTAATTTGATACCTCAAGCTCTCTAGCTTGCTTTTCGATGGAATGAGAGAACCTGGATCATTAGAAAAAGTTGCTTCCAAACTACTAACATTATTAAGAGCTACACTTTGTACTCCCCCTTTTTTACTCACAATTTTTCGACTAACATTCGTACAAGCCATCCCGCCCTTTTCGAGCAGTCGACCTAAGTCATCAGCTAAAGAAAGTCCAATAGAAGTAGGTGAGTAACTCCATAGAAGCTGAATTTTTTTTAAAACGTTGTCTAGATTATTTGATCGTCGTTCTACTAACGAAACTTCAAATTTAATTTGTAATGCAGCCCTAGATAAAGATTTTATTGGTTTGAATTTATTACCGAGACGAGCTTTTTGTTGAGAGATAAAGTTTTCATAATCAAATAATATATCTGCCAACGGAGTTCTTTGATTTGAAATTTCCCAAATAATTTTAGACCCCATAGTTTTATATAAACCACGATACATTACACAGAAAAATGTCACTACGTCATGATTAAACTGATCAAGCCAAGCTTTCTTGCCTTTATTCACTGAAATTTTTAAATAACGATCGCCATTAAACTCTTCTTGCCCAGCAAGTAATTGATATGTAGCAAAGACTAGACCTTCTAGAAAGTCCTGACATTCGATTGCTTGTCCAAAAATTACTTTTTCCCAACGAGCTAATAATTTTGAATCTTGTTCTAAGAAATATCGATGGAGATCGAAAAAAAATTTATCCTCATCAACCCATTCCCCGCTTTTTTCCCGTGTTTTTAATTCTATTAAATGGTTGCGCCACTCTTCGGATAAGACATCATCTGGA
This sequence comes from Acinetobacter sp. 3657, assembly GCF_031456775.1. Taxonomy (NCBI): domain Bacteria; kingdom Pseudomonadati; phylum Pseudomonadota; class Gammaproteobacteria; order Moraxellales; family Moraxellaceae; genus Acinetobacter; species Acinetobacter sp. 3657. The sequence goes on from NZ_JAVDVH010000003.1 coordinate 198,812, forward strand.
TCACAGATATCCGAAAAAAATTGTAAAGTTGACTCAGCAAGACCTCTTTGCTTTTCTTTAGGTCTATCAAAAATTAAATAAACTTTATGCTGTTCCCATTCTAATTCAGCAAGAGATCGTATAGCCTCAATATCATCAACAGATCCATTTATAAACCCTTTCAAAATAGCAATATGATCACTATCAAACTCGTCTAAATTATCATTTAGACGAGTTTCCATTTCTGCAGCATCTAAAGGTTGGCCATTTGGCTTTTGATACTTTAATAATGGATATCGATGTGTTGCTAACTTGTCAAACGCAATTTTCCAAGTACGTGTAACTTTTGAAAATGCTTCAGCATTAGTAAAGAAATTAGTATCGCGTGGCAATCCTATGCTTGGTAGAGACCAACCAATTGCTTGCCTTATGGCATAACCATGTAAATTACTTGCCTCAATAATACTTATACAAAATTCTGCAATTTGGACTAATGAAAGTTCAATAGATTCAATCATTGCTTCTAAAGCTTTAGCGAAAGCTTTTTCATCGTCACTAGTCAGCGCTAAATTCCCTAACTTACTACATGCTTGAACCCACGCATGTCCATTTGCTTTTAATTCTTTCGCACTAACAATTGTAATATGCGCAAGTGTATCTCCAATATCATTTTTAGAGCTCGCTGTTACTAATACCTGTTTATCAATACTTTGATTTCGTACACTTGCAGCATTATCGTTGATCAACACATCGTTTGGTAATTCTTCATTACCAATTAATGCTTTGGGAATTTTAAGAGAGATGTGCTGTAGCAATGCTGGTTTAGATAATATTTCTTGGACAATGGCAGAAATTTGACCCGATGTTAACTGATCTAACCTAAATAAGGCAGTTTCTATATGTGAGTGTTCATTCCCCAATTCTGCATCACTTATTTGTTGTTGTAGATAATTCTCGAAATATATAGCGCCTACCCATCCAATAATCTTATTTGCTTGCATATACATTTCCTTCGATACTAAATGGGTTTTCAACAAAAGCACATCCATCAGATAATTGCCGTACTAGACCTAAACTCATTAAGCGTTCAGCTAAAAATTCACTATTTTTACTAAGAGCTTCCTGATCAACTTGATTACTTGCAATAAGTTCTTCGGCTTGAGCCTCACCAATAATTAAGCCATAACGACTTTTTATGATTTCTAGGAAATCATCGAATGGCATTCGTTTATCAACTACAGTAATCACAAGTGACTTTAAGAAATAATCATTTGGCGCATACCTCATTCGGCGTGATAGACGACGAGAACTTAAACCAATAGCTTTAGACCAAGCTGAATGCACTCTAGCTAAATGTTGTTTATGTCTAGTTTCAGCCTTATTAATCAACTTTTGGATAAATGTTTCAGCTGTCCAATTCGAATTCTCCTCTTCAGAACTTGGCCATTTAAAATGTTTTTGCATCAATTGGATGTATTTAACTTCTGGATCAGCCTCTTTCGACGCAGATAGCCATTCATCTTCTTGTTGAATATTTTCGATTAAAGTACCAATTGAACGTAATGATAAGTTCTGATTAAATTGATAATCATCAGCAGAAATAGTTCTTATTTTTGTACGTTGCTTAGAAATAATTTCACAAACCATTCGTACAGGTACTTCATCTTTTAGAACCTCCTTCGAACGCTCTAAAAAATATAACAACATATTTAGACCTGCAGAAAACATTAGATACGAAATTACATCGTAAGCAGGTATATCTTGTTTAAGAATATGGATCCAATCTTGGCATAATTGATCAAAACGTTTGTGTGAGTTTACAGGTAATTGTTGGCTACTAATTTCCTTTACTAATTTTGCGTCTTGTTTTTCACCCTGAATTGCTTTTACCAAACGGTTAAGTGGCATTTTAGCGCATAACAACCGTTTAACTAAAAATTCCCCTAACTCCTCTTTATTATAAGAACGGCAAAGCATTAAATACAAAATTTCGCCAGTACGAGCAAAAAATCTTCTATCATTTGTTTCAGCTTTATCTACCCTTAAATCTTCATACAACGCATCAGGACCAAATGGAAAAACAAATTTTGAACTCCATCGTTTATTGCTATTTACTTCAAAAGAAGAAGATCTCAACAACTCCACTACTCGAGCAAAATCATCGAAAGATTTGAAGACATCTTTCAGATAGCTCATATCTTCTTCGGCATATGCTCCCTTCTGATACTCTTCAAACCACTCTTCCCATTTTTTTTCATCAGACTTATTAGTAGATGAAGCAATCATATTTATATAAGGGTTATTGAATAAAATCCCTCGTAATCTTAGTTGACGCTGAGGTTTATAAATTACTTTCCCTCCTTCTTCCTTTAATGGTTGCTCACAGTTTCCAACTAAAATCCCTAAAAACTCTAAAATAATCAAATGAGGTAGTTGTTCATCATATAAACGATGCCCCCAAATTTTTTCATCAACAACAAAATCTACGTCATCTAGGAACTTCATTTTTTTAATCTCACTGATATATTCTTAGAACCATGAGTAAAACTATCATTTACCAACCTTAATAATAGAATTTCATCATTATTTACCTGAGAATTATCTTCAAATTCCGATTGTATTTGCTCAGCTCTGCGTAATAATTTAGATTTCAAAGCTAGAAGATCTTCCAAACATTCGCTAGAAAAACTAGTAGGCAATATTCCATAGGACACTCGAGCTAAAAACTCAAATCGTATAGGCGTCATTTCAAAAGTTACACCAACCTCATCATCAAGCATATAAAATTCAAGATAAGGCTTATTATTATGATTTAACTTAATTAACATCCCATCTCTGTTTCTTCTAGGAGGATGAGCTGATACCTCTTCTTTACATAACACACTTACTTTAGACTGAGTAAAACCACCAGAGGTTGCAACAATAATATTATCTACTTCATCAACTAACATACCGGTCATGATGCGATTTATACCAAGAACAACTAACTGTCGTACCTCTTCTGAGATTGGGTGATTATTTTGAAGGTTATCTAATAGCTCCAAATAGTGTGCTGCATACTTATATGCGCTTAAATTCCAAAAATAATTCGTACTAAATAAATTTTCAGGTAATGTAAAGAATAAGCGACGACGTTGGCTTTCAATGGATTGAATCAGATCTTGATTAATGTTGCCTTTGAGATATTCCCCACCTTCTAGATAAGACTCTTGAATTGCTTTAAAATAATTCGTATTTCCATATTGTCTATCACTTTCAATAAGATGGTTGTACATTGAATATAATTCATTATCGTAACGCCCATAAATTAATAACCCATCAATTTCACTTGTGGTCTCTTCACCAATCTGAAAAGATGATAATGCTTTAAAAACTGGACGTTCAGCCACCCGTTGATTTGGGAGATTTTTTGCAAAAATATTATCGTATAAATTTCCCTTAGAAAATGTTCCGCTATTCAATATCTTATCAATATCATTACACCGCATTAAACCATCTTTAACATCAGAATGACCTAGTAGAATATTTGAACATAATGCAAGTAAATCACGTACCGGTAAATGTGAACCATTGAGCCTAGCAATATCAACTAAATCAGATAATCGGGATCGTAATTGCCTAGACTCATCTGTTTCGCCAAGTAGTCTCTGACGATTTTCAGAAATAGGACACCCTTGCTTATTATTTTGAAAATGGCAATCCTTACATTTATCCCATTCAGGATGGGTGATCAATATATCTAATACATCTGTTAATGATTTACGATAACTACTACGGCTTAAGTCAAATACGTCTAACCGAGTAAGCCCCTCTCCTGTTTGCAAAAAAACTTGCTCCAAAGCCTCTCGGATTGGATGTATATCAAAACTTCTATAGGAACGTTTACGTAGGCGTTCTAGAATTTGCCCATGATTTGCAGCAATTATAACTATATGTTTTGTTTCATTCTCAAGCACAGATTGTTCTAGCAACTCAAAGATAAAATTACTATCCAATTCATTTAATTCACTTAAATCTTTAACAAAATATACTTTTTTATAATTAACAATATCTAAACATTTTACTGCTGTATCTGAATCATTCCACTCAGAAGCAGTACCACCAAGTTCTTGCCATAAAGCACGACAATGATACGTTTTCCCATCACCTGCTGTTCCTGCAATAATTATGGAACCGCCGGCTACTCGATATATCGAATCTAAAATGCTTGACAATAACGGAGTTGGTAATTTTATAGGGTCAATTTTAGCCAACCGAGCAGCCTTAGACACATGCTCATCAAACATAATTGCATTATTAGGAGTCGGACCATAACTACGCAAATAACGCACCCATTTTGCAGACGGCTTATATTGCAAATCCGACATATACTCACCCTTCAATATTATCTAATAATTTAATGAATTTTATTAAAACAAGGATCTAATAGTACTAAAATAATCCTCTTTATTGAACAATAAATAATTTAAGGATTTTTTGCACTATGTGTAGAAGAATAATTGATTAAAAACACAAAAAAAGAGATGCTAACAGTGTCTTTCTCAGGATCATCAAAATGATTTACCTAGATTTTGCTGCATCAACACCTCTTCTACCATCTGTCAAAAATGAATTATTTAGAGCATTTGAAGAAGAATATTCGAACCCATCGTCTGCCCATAAATTAGGACGTTCTTCAGCTGAGAAAATTGAAAAAGTTAGAGAGACTATTGCCCACTCAATTGGCGCGTATAGAAGTGAAATTATTTTTACTAGTGGTGCCTCTGAAGCCAACAACTTAGCGATTAAAGGATACGTTTTAGCAAACCAAAAGAAAGGAAAACATATAATTACATCGTCAATTGAGCATAAATGTATTTTAACAATCTGCCATTTTTTAGAAAAAGAACATGAATATGAAATTACCTATATCTCTCCTCAAAAGAATGGAATCATTAATGCTGAAGACGTAATAACGGCTATGAGAGATGATACTGTTTTAGTCAGCACTATGCATGTAAATAATGAGCTAGGATCTATACAACCTATAGAAGTAATAGGTAAAGAATGTTTTAAAAGAAATATTAAATTTCATGTAGATGCAGCCCAATCCTATAAAAAAATTCCTATCAATGTTGATGAACTTAATATTGATATGCTGTCTATATCAGCCCATAAAATTTATGGTCCTAAAGGTATTGGAGCTCTCTACATTAGAGACTTAAGAGAAACTAGAATTCAGCCTGTAATACATGGCGCTGGGCAAGAATATGGTTTAAGAGGTGGTACCCTTCCAACACCATTAATTTTAGGTTTCGGAACAGCAGTTGAAGATCAAACAATTGAAAACACTTTTGCAGAAGTGAAAAAAATTAATTCTTTATTACGGACCCAAGTTATTGAAATTGGCGGTAAAATTAACTCACCCAATATAAAATATATTCCTCACATCCTAAATGTAAGACTTCCTAACTTTGATGCTGCACATTTTGTAACTAACTCAGACTTTTTATGCTCTCAAGGTTCAGCTTGCTCATCAATGAATATCGAAATGTCTTATGTACTACGTGAAATCGGATTAAATTATAATAATGCGATAGAATCAATTCGTTTAAGCTTAGCATCTAATTTAGAATATGATTCAATGACATCATTTTTTAATTCTATTATCAGAGGGTAATGTAATAGGTACATGTCAGACCAGCGGTCACACGGTAATTATCCCATAAATAAACAAAAATAAAGGCAGAGGTTCAGCAGCCATTAAAGATAGCTTCCATTTGCTACCTGATATGGCTTTTTAGATGAATAACTCAATGCATGAATCTAAGACTAGTAACTTTATTATTTATAACAAGTCACACATGCCCCCGCACCCTCCATATCATCATAAACAGCATCTAAATCAACCATTTCAATTAATTGATCATCATGCAGAGCGTTACGGCGTCGCTTTTTCTTAAACTTCTCAAGCTTCTGTTCATGATCCGCATTTATTTGAGCCACACGCTCAGGATCTTCAAGCGTACTTAGAGGTGTGTTTTTTCCCATCCAGTAATATGTTTCACCATTTGTAGATTTTTCGTCAGATAGCTGTTTCTCATAAGCCTTAGCTTCTTCAAATTTATCGGGATGACGCTCCTTTAAACGAACCCATTCAATTTTTCTTTGATAAAAACAAAAGGTACATCCACTCCTAGAGCGCCATTCATAATACTTTGGCAGCCCTAAACCCGTTCCTTCTAAAATATTTATAATATCTTCTTTAACCAAACCATCGTCAGCAAACGGCATTTTTGTCGTTAAGAACTTTTGTGTCGGTACATAACCTTCACGCCATGGCTCATCAGCACGAATACCCACATAGCTTATGATTTCATAACCTTCATCTAAAAATGGTTTCACCCATTTTTCAAATGGAACCAATTTCATTTGAACAGTACACCAACGTTGGTGCCCTGATGGTAAAAAATGGTTGTATTCTTTCAACCAATAGTCGAAGTCTTTATCAGATCCTAAACGTAAAATTGATTTACCCAAGTAAGCTTCTAACTTATTTAAATAATCCATGACTTCTGGAAGTTCTTTACCTGTATCTGTAAAAAAATACTCAATATCCAATTCAGGATAATTATCTCGCATATAGACAGCTAATGCCGCACTATCTTTTCCGCCAGATAATCCTAAAACATGCTTAATTGGTTTTTCAGCCTTCATGTTTTCCCTCCTTGCCTATTGGATACAAATAGTTCCTCAAGAGTTGATATAGAACAATTGCTTTAGCATCATCACTCAATTCGATTAAGTTAACTTGTTTACTGAGCTCAATCTCGACACTATTCAACTTAGTCTGAAGTTCGGGTTCAATAATCACATTCCTATTGTATTCTTCTAAACCATTAACAGTATTCACGATAATCGCTAAAGATTTATGATCTTCATCGGAAGCAATCTTAGTCTTTTTAGCAAAAAAACTTAATTGTTTAAAACGTTGCACGTAACTCGGTAAAGCTTCAAAAGCTTTTTTCAAACTATCATCACTCCAATCTCTCTCTGGAATCTGGCCAAGCAAAGTAATCATATTACTTATCCATTGCGAAGAGTCATTTGAACTATTTGATAAATGCTCCGCAAACTTTTTCATTTTCCAATCTGCGGCAGATCTGCTTACAGATTTTGCTTGCTCTAGAATATCAAATGTAATATCACCTAGCTCTTTAAAGAGGCATTGTTCAAATTTTTTGAATAAGTTAGCCTTAGCATTTTGAATACTAATAAAAAAATCTGAAAGATCAGAACGAATTTGAACATCACTTCGCTTATTCACATCTAACAAATCATACATATCTTCAAATAAGAGTTTGTAAGGATCATCAGCTTTCACAATAAAAGCTCGGAGCTGTTGAACCTTCTCTTCAAAAAAATCTACATCTTTTGAAAATTTGACCCAATTTGATTGTTTGACAACATATGAAACAATAAAACGAGCAGCTAACAATGGTGTTTCATCGATATCTATTGAAAAGTTAGAACTGATACTTTGAGCTACCAGTTGGATAAAGCGATCCTTTTCTTCAGGCTCTTTAACAAATTTTACTGCAATCTCATTTGGACGTTTAACTAATTTATTTACAAACTCTTCATCCATTGAACTGATAAAACGAAAATCTTGTGTAATATCCTGATCATAAAATGCTAAGGCTTTTTCTTTAGCTAACAATAAGGCTAAACCAAAAATTGGGAGTAATCCTTGGGGTATACCAAACGGAGGTTTAGCCCAAATATCATATAAATCAGCAATTTTGACTAAACTTTTATTTGATTTAAATAAGGCATGACCAACCTCCATCATTTCAGTAACAAGTTTCAGGTTAACCTTCGTATGTGGATTATTTTCAATGTCATACTTAGGGATAACAAAAGCCCATTTGTTTTCGCCTGCTTGATACTGATGTAAACCTAACTGCTTTAAGCAAGAAAGATAAATTGCTTTCTCAGGTGGAAACTTTTCAATATTCAGATTTTCAAACTCATTACTTTCGAGCATCTTTTCTAATAATTTTCTTCGACCAGCCGCTGCTGAGCTAGAAACATCATGCCTTACAACTAGTTCATTTGAAACTGTTGGGCATGCAAAGAATATTTTATCGGCAATTTCAGAAGCAACCATAGACAATGATTTAGATAGAATTTTTTCTCCAGAAAAATACCAATCAACATGTTCAAATGATTGTTGAAATAAAGAATCTACCTGCTGATACGCATAATTTAGTCGTTGCTCGTACTCCTTCTTAGCAACTGGATCTATCATTAATTTGGGCTGATCCCTATAAATTTCCTTTAAAGCGAAAATCTCTTTAGACCAATTCAAAATTTCACTTAATTTTTTAAGCTGAGAAATCAATATATTAGGGTGCTGAGAAGATATTTCTGCAAGTTGCTTAGAGTTTAAAGCTTGCCCAGTAATTAATACAAAATGTGCAAATGCTTTTCTATTTTCTAAAGTATCACTATCAATTAAGCTCTTCAATCCTGAAATATCAGAGACTAAATGTTGATCCATCCAACGTATAACACCTTTCTGCTGATAGTGTCTTTTCGCTAAGATAGAATTTCCCTTATAATCAATATGTTCGAAATAACTTTGTTGAGTACTTAAAGTTTGCAGCTTCTCTTCTAAAAGTTGTTGAATATTTAGTTCAGACGTTTCAACAACTTCATAAGAATCTGTACGATTCCAATAGGTTATAACACCCCAAGATTGCAAATTGTTTAAACACTCATCAAGAAAGTCTAAGGAGGCTGCCGAAGTAGGCAAAGCATTCGCTATCAATTTTTTTGTTGGATAAACCCCCAATGGCTTTCCAAACAAATTCATCATTGCGACGGCTTTAACAATATTGAAATATAATTGATCTAAATTAATATTTTTATTGATTTCTAACTTGTTCATCTGCTTACTCAGTAGAGTAAGCGACTCTTCAACAACACTCCAAGAATGCCCCTCTTTAGAACCTAAAATTTGATGCTGTAAGTTATGACTTAAATAATCCCATAGATCAACAATAGTGTAAGTTTTATAATACTCAACATCCGCTTCTAAAAACTTTCTAAAACTTAAGGGCTCAACAGATAAAAGAAAACTGAAAATACTACGTTCATTTTGGCTAAAACTACTTTTAGCAATAGCGCCAAGCAAAATTGTAGTCAATGGATGTAAAGGTAAGGCATTGATAAAATATTGTTTAATTTTAGGGCTGCTTTCAATTAATCTTGAGCTAATTGACAACATAGCATCATCAATTAGTCGTTCATTTAGAATGACAACAGGATTAGGAATTTTATTCTTAGTTTTTTTAATAGTTTTAGAAACTAAAGCCACAGATTCATCTAATGAAATTCGATATGCAATATCAACATATCGCCCTTGAATTTTAGCCCACTCTAATGCAATTTGATGGCTTAAACCTTTCGCATAATCAGAAAAGGCCTGATGAAGAACTCCTAAAAATAGGAAAGGACACTCTTTTGTAGAAAGCCTGTTAATTTTTTCAGATAACTCCTGAAAAAGATGTAAATCACCGCTATTTCGAGCAATATGATCTAATAACTTCCCCATTTCATCTAGAATGAAAATGCTGCCAGATATTTTACCATCAAGAGCACGGAAGACTTGATCTATCCATGCGATTAGCTGTTGTTCAGTTTTAATTTCTTCAAATAAAAAAAACAAATCATCCTGAAGGAATTCAATCAGTTTTGCTTCTTCTAAGGCTTTTAAAATAGATTTATAAAATAACTCTGCCGGAGAAGTCACCCCTCCTACAGCTTTAACTATCAGCCAAGGTTTTTCGTCATATAACTTAAAAGAATTGTCCAACTTTTTAAGTAGTCTTTTATCATTCACCAGATTTCGTGCTGCACTTCGTATATTATCATCCTGATGCAGCAAACCTGTTAAAACAGCAGCTAAAGTAGATTTTCCTGTTCCGTAACTACCTGTTAAAGTAAAAGTTGACTGTCCAGAAGAAGCAAATGAATCAATAATGGTTTGTAAAGAATTATAAGCTGTTCCATGAAAAACAACCTTGTCAAAAAACTCTTTTGATATATCTGTATCAAGTCGTGTAGATAAAAGATGATTAACGTGAATTTGATAATAATGATTCAAATTTTCTACTTTAGTCATTTTGAATTTTCCCACGATAAATATTAGCTAAGAGCTCATTTAAATCAACTTCATTAACTTGATCACAAGCTAGACTTCTCATTCCCAAGGTATCTGTCCAATTAAAACGATCATCTATTAGTGCACACTGATTTAGAAAATAATCAACCGCCGCATTATTCAAACGAAATAGTTTTCCAGGGCTTCCTGGGTTAGTTACTACACTATCAACACTGATTGTAGGTGACTGACTAAAATTCTCTTGCCAGAAATCAACTAAACAATATAAAAAAACCTCTATAGGTAAATTTTTTTGCTCAAGTAAGTCTGCTTTAAATTTATGTGATTCAATCTGATAAATAAAATTTAATTCATTCAAAGGAGAAACAAATGCATCCTCATTCAACTGCTTTCTACTCAGTCTTTTTGCATAGCACAGCACAAAGCAATCAAAATCTTTTTGCAAAGTTGCTAGTGAGGGAACTTTAAGCCCTGCTGACTCTAACCAATTAACCAAATCACTAACTAGTTCATATTTATCAAACACTTGCTTATTTGAAAAATTAAAATACCAACGAGAAAAAGTTAGATCATTAAAACGCTTTTGAATAAAATAATGTAACAGCCAAGTAGATTCATTTAATTCTAAAAATAGGTCATAATTTTCAAAAATTTCACCCAATCTTGTTTCATAACCTATTTTATTATTCTCTTTATTTTGTAAAGGAACTAAACCAGAAATCTCGGCCCAATATTTAATACTATTGACCATGTTTTTCCCAACACCCAACTCCACAACCTGTCTCTCAACATCTTTTTCATTTAAATTCAACAAATTATAAGCTTTATTCAGCCAACCATAACGCAGAGCAAAAGTTTCATGCCCTGAAAAATGTAAAGTAAAATTAGTAGAATTCATTTGAAGATGTTCACTGGAGAGTTTTCTCCAGTAACTCTATCTGTTCTTACTTTAAGATTCAAGACTTTCATACTTTAAAGCGACAAGTATTGTCACCTATTTTTTCAACTAAATTATTGAAAAAAAAGAAAAACCACTAATGGTTTTTCTTAATTTCACAGATCGCTTTATGAAAAACTAAATAAGCTTTCATTGCAAAGGCAATACACTTATTAGTATCCACATCTACGATCTGCACTCTTTCCAATACTTTATGATCATCAATTGCAAATAACTCTAGTTGACGACCGTTCAATCTAAAAACGACTTTGTAGCCATTAAATGATTTTTCTACAAAATGCTGCATGAGAGTAAAATTGTCATACTTTACTAACCAACTCTCAATGAAGATTTTAATCACTTCATCATTTAGATTATCTTCGATCATGAAAATTACTCCAACCGTTGTTCCAACTTAGCCTCAATCCACTGATTCACTTCCAAAGCAGACCAACCAATTCGTGATTCACTTAAACGAATTGGTTGAGGAAATGTAGGATCATAATATTTTGAGTTCACATTAATCATTTCATATAGCTTGGCACGACTAATACTTGTAAATTGAATAACCTCTTTGATATTGATAATTTGATGCATCTGAAAAGTTTGACCTGTAAACGCATTCATGATGTTTAACTCCTAATCTATGATGCGAGCGGTATTTGCTCAGATAATAGGTCAGTCCAGTAATTTTTTAGGGAGTCTGAGGTTGTCCAAGCATATCTAATTCAATGCTTGGACCGACTGCTGCAAGCCTTTCTGAATATCCTGTACATCAGTTAAGTCATGAGTCTGTTGATGTTGCGGTGAGTTGGATTCATCAGTGTAAAACTCTTCCACAATATCCAATCCCTCCTCTCCTCCTACCTCAAAACTGGCATTGCCATAGCCTTGCCGTGCCACATGATCTAAAGCCTCCTGATAAAAGCCTGATGCCTTACTTTGTTCATCAATTTGTTTGGCTGAGCTAATCGCATCTTTCAAGTTAGTGCCGTCTCGTAAAGTTAAATCCACGTAATAGATTGGGGTGCGATAGCTTTGCGTGGTGCTTTTACCTCTCAAAGTGAGTTGTAACGGTAAACATGATAGTAAATCACCTGATGCTGCATGGTAGTAGCGAAGTCGAGCAACCAAAGTACGGATGCTATTAAATCCTGTGGTTCTAAATATGAAGGTACCCAACTCATCTGATTCGTCTAAATTGACGTAAAGTCTGCCGTAGGGTTTACACAGTCCGCCTTGTGCCAGTGGGCATAAATCAGGGGATGGGCATGGATGTTGTTCAATCCCATTTTGTCCAAGTCGCTGACAAGTTTCTCCATTGCCTATACAGATGGGTCGTCCAGTTTGTCGGTCGAATAAAGTGTATTCAGCTCTTAAGTTAAGTTCGGGATCATTAAAGATCATCCGTACTGGAATGCTTCTGAGTTTTTGATTCGGTGCTTTAGCTCGTAGCTGTTCATCTAGTGGATGTTTGACCCAACCATCTTTATTTTGGATCTGACTGGTAATGGTAAATTGATCATCCTTTTCAGGCAGTCGTTTGCCATTCTTTTCAACCATCTTGCCGATACTAATCCGTCCTAATATTGGCGGGGTAATTGCGAGACCTTTAATCATGATGCTATCCTCTTTGGAGTTTAAAAGGTTCAGCCATAAAAAAACCCACGTCCTGCAAGGGCGTGGGTTTTCTTTTTTAGAAGCTGTTTGTGTGAGTTAGCTTTGTATCAACAGTTAACTTGCATCAACGATTAACTTGCATCAACGATGTCGATTAAGCGATAAATACGTCCGTCTTTTGGGTTTTCGTAGAGCAACTCCATATTGGGACGAAGTATCTCACCTTCAATTTCAATATGCTCGATACGTTTGAATAAAGGAATGTCCTGCGCATTGGCCTTGCGAATAAAGGCGATGGCGAGATTTTCCGTTTCAAATTGGTCCTTTACTTTGATTTGTATATTGTTCATTGCAATAACGTCCATTTTTAAATTAGAAATAAATACACGGCTGCGCTAAGTTGTGAATGATGTGATTGCCAATGAGTGCCTAAGGCATAGCAATAAAAATGAAATTAAAAGCAGCCGTGTTGTAAGGCATATCGATTCTAATCAAGAATCTTCTGCAAAGTATTGTGAACAGCAATATGGCAAATATAAACGAGGCTTGTCGATCAAAGCGTTGTAAGCAAACATTTAAAAGCTGATTTAAATTTCTAAAACAACAACTTAATCTAAAAACCATGCAGTTCAAAATATAAAAGTATGACTAAAATCATGCCTCCGAATTCAAGACTTTGATGGTATTGGTCATACTTTCTTATTTTTAAACTTAGCCATTGTGGATAATTGTCGATTTATCCACCATTCGGATAAATCTGAAAGCGCCGTGTTCCTGCTTTGGTTTGTGGGAACTGCTGTAGAAATTCAGGGTGTTGTTTAAGGAGCGATTTACTATCTAAGCTGATCGAGTCCTGTGCTTTCTTCCATGTCACTGATCCCTCTATAAACACTGCACGTTCTGCCTCTTTCATCATCATTTGCAGTTGATGCTTCAGTTCATCAAAGTATTGCTGGTGTTGTTCCACTTTATGCCGCTCCTCCAGTAATTGTTTAAATAGATAGTTAGCCTGTTCATTTTGAGTGAGGTCTTCAACTGACAGTGGGATATGTTCAGGATAGAGTTGTTTTAACGCTTTGGCTGCGGATTCAGAGGCATCGACACTCGGTGGAATGCCTGACTCCACACATTGCCAGAAGTGACGTTCGGCATTGATGATGTGTTGGATCACGGTTTCATTGCGAGTCACTTTAAAAATCTTGGTTTCATGTCCACAGATCAAAGCACAGATATGTGCGGCTTGTTTGCCTGTCACCGCCAGTTGGTGTTGCACTTGGCACAGTACATACAGCGGCACGCCATCTCGCCATAATTTGGCGCCATACTCCCCAACGCTTTTACACTCCAATACTTGTACCTCATCGTTACCCACCACGGCATAATCTAAATTGGCGAGCATAAAGTGTTTGTCTTCATCGGGGTGTTGTAGCACTGCATTGACGCGACGGACTTTATGGTTGGTGTGCAGGCTGTAGCATTCAGCAATCAGGGGTTCCAATTGTTTACCCCAATATAAAGGTGCGTAACCTGTGCTTTCATCTTCAATATTTTGTTGCATGCGCCCTGTTTTAATCATCCACAGTTCCAGCATCGACATATAGGGATTCAGTCCACAGGCGGTGGCTGCATCACTGCTGCCAATGCCCTGTTTTCTGAGTTCTTGCCATTGTTGGTAATTCATCTGCTTGGTATTGGCAAGGCGTTTGGCTGAAGGCAAGCGAGCCGTCTTCTTGGGCATGCGTTTACTACGAGTTCCCACTTCCACTGTTTGGGTTGCGGTTGGTGAGTTGAGATTGGGTGAATACGGTTGTAAGGGTGGGTTGTTTAAGCTGTGCCGTATTTGAGTATTACTGTTCATGGTAAGTATTCCTGTTTTTATTGAGGTATTGAGAGGTGTAAAAACTGAATTTCAGGCATAAAAAAAGCCACATCTGGAGAATGTGGCAAAGCGTTATTAAATTATTTATAAACCTGAAATGAGCATTGGGCAATGGATTAATTTAAACCACCATTCTCAGTGCCTGTTCTAGTCCTCGTTGTTTAATCGAAGCCCCCGCCCCAAACCAAGCTGAATCAAGTCGATGGTCGGTACTCATGGCGCGACGTTCATGATCGGTGAATTCAGTAATGGCGCAGAGTAAGCCATAGGCGGTGTCTTTGGCTGAGCTGAGTTCTGCCCCGCGCCCATGTCCGTTGAACATAGTCATCACCTTAGACATAGCTCGTCCATTTGGTTCGGTTTTATTGTCACCTTTGATGCTGCTTGATTGTGCAACTTTAGGCATTGCCGAATTTCGATAGAATTGAATCAAACGATCATCCTGTTCCGCACTGCTGAGATTACTGTTGTTAAACACTGCATCAAAGTAGGCTGCGGCTTCTTGTTGGGTGACTTTTCGTTGACTCAGTTGTTTCATTTCATACATGTGTTCATCCCATGCCCGAACGGAAATGCCCAGTTGTTGTTTGACTTTGTCTGCATCGAACTTGGTGCTGTGTGGGACTTTGACCACACCAGCACTACCTTGTTGTCCTTTCAGCGCAATCGCTAAAGTATTGTTACACACCACCCGAATCGAGGTGAATTGCGCTGTGGTGGCGAGTGTCCCATCACAAGCAGTTGCGAGAAGAATGTAGCCATTGCTGACATCTTTGCCTTTTAAAGCTGCACTCTGTCCTGTGCTCGCCAATGCCCAGAATTTCTTACCACCTTTCAGCACCCCTGCGGTTTCCAGTTCAAAGCCTGATTGTTCGGTTAAGTCTCGGTAGAATTCTAAAATCTCTTTAGGTTGCACTTCCTGATAGCGTTGGCTCACCACCGATAATGGTGCATGGGTATCAGAGCGGTATAAAACTCGTTGTTCCTGATACGGTAAGATCAAGTTTTGTTGTCGATGGTTTTCTGCCATGTAATTGACATCTGAAGATTCAATGCGCCAATCCATGCCAGCTTGTTTCGCCCAGACTTCAATCGGTTGATTCGGGGTGAGCTGATTACCGAGTCCATGCCAAGGGGTTTGTCCCACGTATGCCATGTTTTCAATTAAATGTGCCATGAGTTTGATTCCTCTATATAAAGTAAAAACAGTGATTTAAAAATTAAGTCGCCACCGCAAAGTCGCATTGACAGTTCAGGCAGTGATAGTGTTGAGCTGTACGGTAGTGGCGATAGAAATAATGCTGACTGACCATGAGTAAGGTTCCCCCAACGACGATACCAATCAGTCCGCCGATATAAGGTGGGATCGCTGCGGCTTTGGCGAGTTTGAAACCCAGTGTGGCGAAACTTAAGGGGGAAAAGGTGTCGATGATTCTTTCGAAATACTGAAAGTTATTGGTCCGCTGTTCAGTAAGAACCACCCGTTCAGAATTGCAGTAAGGACAACGTATCGTAGCCATGCATCTGGTCCTGTGGTGGGATATGAATATTGACGGCATAAAAAAGCCATGCCCTTGGTGGGCATGGCTGTTATGTCGGTCTGTTGCTGTGTTTTGTTCAGCAGGTTACTGTGTTATTTAAAGCTATAGCTGGCTGCACCTTGATCGGTTTCAACATCGACTTTGACTACGGAGTTAAACGGACACTTGAGGTATAAGCGTAACGATTGTCCGATCTGAAAATGCTGCGGAAATTGAACCTCTATTTCTCTGTCGAATTTTTTCGTGTAACTACAACGTCCATTATTCACATTCACTTTGGTCACAGAGATCGGCGCTGAATCGATCGAACGAATGGTGAGAACTGTATGGTATTTACCATATACCCCTCCGACCAAACCAGGATAATATTCTTCATTCAAATTCAGCTCAAGTTGGTTTGGATTAAGACCACCACTACATCCTGAGATCAGCAATGGGATGGAGAGTAATGAAGAGAGCATCATTATTTTGAATTTTTTCACGTTTATATTTCCTATATTGATTTCGCTTTATTGGTGCATCTCCAACCAGATTGTGGTTGATGTGGAGATGCTGCTTCATAGCGGTAATATGTATTTGAAATTTGTTTATTCTTAAAAAACGTTCCCGTTTAAATAACAGTAAGGCTGCGTTTTAATACGCGCCTAGATAGTCTTTGAGATAGTCTCTTGCCTGATTCAGTTGCATCGCCTGCTGTTCAATGAGCTGACGTACCGAGGTCGGCAATTGCTGGTATTTGTCAGGATGAAACTCTGCCATCTTTTTTCGGTAGGCTTGCTGCACGCGATCTAAACTGAGTTGTTGTTGATCGAGGTCCAAGAGCTCGCAAGCGTGTTGAACATTCATGCCACTTGTTGGCTCAGGCTCAGAATGATGATTGCTTTGCTGTTGCTCATCTGAACTCAATACCTCCCTCAGTAGATCATCGATCTGTTGACGGGTCAGTGCCAAAGCATCTCCCAGTTGATAGAGAAAGTTCATCATTTCTTCAGCGGGATATAAGTTAATCGCCATCAAACGTAATGCCTGTACCATCAGTTCTGCCTTGGCGGTATAGGGCATGTTGCTCCCCCAACTGATGACACTCTGCCAAATTTTGGTCCACGGCTTACAGATACCGCGCTGTAATTGCTGTTGAAGATATTGTTTTGCAGGCTGCGGAAAGCGTTGAAACTGTTCTGCAAGATATTGGTCGCTTTCGGGCTGACAGACTGGGGTTTGATATAAAGCAAAGAACACCATCACATCAATCACCCCTGTCATAGCTGGTGACAGTGATGCGGAGTGCGATTGCTGGTTTTGTCGGCTTTGGCTTTGGCTTTGGCTTTGGCTTTGGCTTAAAGCCTGTCGGGTATTCAATAATTCACGCAAGCCCAAATTTAAGTGGTGTGTAGTTTCTTTATTGATCTGAGTGAAACGGATCATCCGATTGCCATTGATGTCTAAACCATAGCCAAAGAATCCACCGCTGACATTAATGGTTTTAATATATTCAAATAAAAACATGTTGCTGTCTTCAAAAGATTCTTTGGTATAGATGCCTCGCTCAGTCAGACACAGTCCAGCCTTGGCACTGCCAAAGACCGTGTCATCAATCAGCATCAATACATCCGAGAGCACAACTGAGACAGGAAGATAGCTTGCTGCTCCTTGTAGCTTCTGCTCTGGAATATGCGGTGCAAGATAAACATTGGGATCATGGATCAGTTGTTTAAACCACATCGAGTTCTGCATACAATCTTGAAATGAGGTATAGCTCATCGTATCCCCCTATCCAAATCGCTTTTTGATCGCACAATGTTGAAGTGCGGCAATGTTTGTCTCGTAGTAATCTTTTGGCGGTACTTGTTTCTTGTACATCTCGTTCAGGTTCTTTTTTCCATAAGCCGCTTCAAGTTTTTTATAAGCACAACTGCATACACCTCGATCACCGACCGCTTTACGGCAGTCTCGTTTAAATTCAGATTCAGCCCCTCTAGAGCAAGCACTCAGAAGTAGCCCTACTCCAATAACCATTAAGATGTTTGTTGTTCTCATCAGTAAACTCCCTCCTCAGGCTCTGAAGGCTCAAGGTTGGCTTCAGGCAGTGTGGGCGGTTGCTTGGCTTTGGAGTAGTAGCTGCTTAATCCAAATTTAAAAGGAAAAGCTTGATGTAAAGGAATACGGTGTTGTTGCATGGTTCCTGCGACCAACTCACCATCTATTGTTTCAAACTGCTTTACAGTGACCACATCAGGCTTGAACTGATAAACAACACTATAAGAAGCTGGGTAAATAATTCGATCCAAGGACAATTGTTGATTGTGATAGTTAAAGACCAATCCTAATTTGCCCTGTCCCGTTGATATAAAGGCGTCATAAATATCCCTTGCCTCGTTCGAGGCAATCGACGTAACAATACTAAATTGATGCACCTTGTTATGTTTGCTACGACTTGAAGGTTCACGTATATACGAAGCTGTTAGATATAAGGTTTGATTTTCTGCATCATAATAAAATCCATCTTTTTCATCGTCGGATTTTGAGGTACTAAACATCAAAGGATGAGCCAGTATATTCAGTGCTGCTTCCAATTGTTCTAAATCAATCGGCATCTGGGAGGTTAGTTCTTGTAAGCGTTGTAACCGCTGCTCCACCCGTTGTTGGTATTGGGCTGTTGATTCAAAGGCGTCTTTGCTTAAATGATGTTCGGTCTTTAAAGTCCTCATACGGTTAATGATCAAATCATTGGCTGTAGCAAATAGACTATTTCCAGCAAATTCTGACAATAGATATTGGGGCTTAGACTGATGGGTTCCAAAGACCAATATTTGGTTGGGTTTAAGCGATAAAACTTTACGTATAGATTGACGTCGGGAATCGGGTTCCCCTAAATTAACAATGAGTTGTTGTACTGCACCAACATCCTCTTCCTCCGCCATTGGTGTTAATGCTGCAACTTCAGCAGCATCTACAATGACGGGGCTTTGTGTCTGATGTGATAGACGTTCACTGGAGTTTGCAGATGGTTTTGGCTTCGGTGCAACGACTGCTTCTTGCTCAGGTTCCGATGCCGATGAGCAAGCAACAAGCACACATGAGCAAAGCACACTTGCCATCAAAAAACGATAGGTATACATAGGGATAGTCCCCCCATTTAAATAAGCGCTATTTTTTTAAGAAATTGTTTTTAACTTTTTATTAGACGTAGTGATGCCTTAGCGTCGGTCTAAACAAAAAAGTAAACGCATATTAAGATCAGGGAACTGAACGATGAAAGAGATTTTAGTACGCATGGCGGACTCCTAGATGTAATAGAAGTTCTACCAAATCACTGTCAATTGATTATGGTGGCAGAACGAAAGAGGGTTGACAGACTGGTCATCTAGTACCAGCACGCGCGAACGCGTCCCCCTCCCGTTCTACCGCAAGGGGGACGAGAAGGTTTCGCACAAGTCATACTCAGAAAGAGCATGGACCTGATACGCTAGATGAACGGTCTGTCAAAACCGACTGGCAATGTAGGCCAGCACGGAAAGGATAATCTCCCCTCTACCTGCCGTCAAGCAGGTAAAGGAAGAGTTAATCTCTTGATGTTGAATCGATATGCGATAAATAACGCATCCCCCCTTAAAGATTAAACTCTACTGATCTTCACCTGATATTGTTTAAAACCTTTCGGCCATACTCTTAAACGAGGCGCATGATCCGCTACATTGAGGGAATTACGTTGCATGATGCTTTCTAAGTCATCACAAGTATTTTTATTATCTTCAAAGATTTTATCCTCATCCTGTAAATCTTGATCAAACACAAATCCCAGTGAATAAGTTGCGTTAAACCATAAGCGTCGCAATTCTTCAAACAACGGAACCGTATTGCTCAAGAGATGGCGATTAAAGGTAAAGAAGTAGGCACACATATACTCCTTTCGCTCAGGTACTCGGAATACTTTACGATAACGATGTAAACAACCAACTTTAAGTAAGGGCATTGAATCCATCGCTTTTTCAAAGCTTTTGATATGCTCATCTAAGTCACATATTGAAATCTCACGAATATCGTCAGGTTGATAAGCACAATACAATTTTAATGTCGTCAGATGATGTTGATGCAATGTGATCCGCTCAAATTGTTCGATATAGCGTTGTATTTGCTTGGTATGTGCTTCATCGATGGCTTTGATCTTCTCTAGAAAATCGACACTCGTAAATATGGTATATAGCTTATCCACAATCACTGGCATGATCTGCTGAATATCATGGCTATTTCGATGATGGAGAAATTGAATGCCTAATTCCGTCTTTGCCGCATGATAGCAACCCACCAATGTCGTAATCCATATATCAAACTCAAGATCTCGGAATAGCATTAATACATTCCACTGAGGCAATGTTTCAATAAACCGCTGAACCCACTGCGCCTTATCAAAGGTCTGTTTCTCGAATCGCGCCTGTTTATAGAATTTGTGGATGTCCTGTTCTAATACAACCACATATTCATGTTCAATTTGATGATGACTCATGTAAAGCTTCCTATGTCGTTATGCATAGGAAGGTATTCACTGTATTTTTTTATTGTCTTTCGATTGATGAGGCTTATTGGTGACTACAGGCAAAAGCATCAAACCCAAGCGGCTTGATGCGTAAGTATTGATTATACTTACTATCTACACCGATCTTAGCCAAATATGGCGCAACAGAATTAAATAATAAATCGAGTTTACCCGTATCTGTCCGCTCAACAATCTGACCATTAATATTCCAACGAGCAGCATAACTTTCCTTCTCAGGCTGATGTTGAGATAAATAGCCTCGCCCTGTTGTAATTTTCTCCCAAAGCAAGCTCGCTGCTGTCCTAAAGCGATAATCTATTCGATGATACTTACCATCTAGGATTACGAGAAAATGGGTATGAAAATGTCCTTCTCGCGCTCCTTGCTCTGTCACTCGTGCATAAAATAGAATTTCCATTTCTTGTTTATTCTGATCTCGCTCACTTAGGATAAAGTTACGATGATTCTTCATTTCCTTTGTAAATTGATGTAGATGTTCAGACATTTCCAGACTACTGATATCACCTACATATTCACGGTGATAATACAACTCAAATCGTATCGGCAATAATCGTGATTTCTTCTCAACTAAAGCGTTCAGTTTTATCTTAAGCTGTTCTATACGCTCTTTTTCCTGATAAGCCTTATCATATTTTTTACGCTTATATCGAGGAGAAAGTAGACCTTGAGCCACATCAAATAGAATCTCTGGCATATTGCGATACAGGAACCCTTCAAAGTGACCAACGTTCTGCCGATCAAAATGTTTAGACCAGCATTGAGCAAATAGTGCGATACGAGGGCAATAGTCACGATCAGGTAAGTTGAGTAACCAATACCACTCCCGAGATGCACCAATAAACTCACTGATCCAATTCGAATACCTTATATAATTTCTTAACTGAACTTCCGTCGTATCTAGTCGAACCTTTCTACGAAGTTGAATTTCAAAACCATGTAATAGACAATCAAATATTAGTGCAATTTCAGATTCAAAGAGGTCTATGCTTTGCATGAGGACATCCCTATATTTGGTTAAAATCATAGGAAGGTATTCACTGTATTTTTTCATGCATCTTGATCTGTAACATCAAGATGCATTTTAAGTTTTAAAGATATTCATCGATCTCTATCAATCAATAACAAAACTAGACTCCAACACTCTATTGATATGAAATACATACACTTAGTAAGTATTATATTATTTATATATTATAAATATATGCACCTTTAGGTTTTATAAATTCCATCTATTTGGGCTAGGCTAGGTACTCGATTTTTCTCCAATATCCGTATTGACTTCAAACTTTTTTAGCTGAGATTTTGGCTTTTTCTTTCTTGATTTATATGAAGATAAGCCTTTAATTACACGCTTCTTTTGGTCATAAGGTAGTGTGACTAAATAAAACGATTTATGACTTAAGTAATAGAACCAAACCTTAACCACATCCATACTCTCTCCAATTGAAGTATCCCTTGGACGGAGTACCTCTGACAAGTAAGTTGTACAAAAACTGGTTACGATAGGTTCAAACGTTATATGATTTTTACTATCTTGTTGAGCATCATTAAACTTCATCTGATTCCGTTGCAACTTATGGAAAACATAATCAATAAACTCTTGTCTTGTTGCTATGTCATGAGCATCAATCGAAAAGCTCAGTGTAACCTTTGAAGTGGAAATATCTTTATTCTTTTCAAGAATATCCACCCCACCTAAATAAGCGTAAATTTTTTTTGATTCATCTTTCATCAACTGATCAATTGTTTTTCTGATTGTCTCATTAATGAAATGAAGGTTATTCAATAAGTCGTCGCAATGTATCTTGAAACTGCAAAGAATATTGATTCCTTTAGTTGCCTTAGTTATGACCCAGTACTTGTTATATTCTGTCTCAGCTTTACGTTTCAACTTTTTCTGAGCGTTTAAATATTCAGCTAACAATTGCTGTTGATTCTGAGTTTCATTGAAAAGATGGTGTAATAAAGTAAGCTTCAATTGTTCATCATATGAAAGTATCTTCTTTTGGATCACAAGTCGATCAACTGTTTCTTTAAATGTTAAAATTGAAGAGTTGAAGTAATGCCTAAGTCCTTGGACAAATCTCCACCTAACCGAGTACAGGTCTACTCCTATCACTTCGCGATAAGAAGACTTTAGCTGTTGTATCACTACATAGGAAACTGTAACTCGTAAGCTAAATATCCAACCAAACCGACCAAACAATCCATGCAATATCTTGTGAAAACCATCTAAACTCCTAACAACTCGCTCGCTTAATCGACCTAAATCATTGGTCAGATGCACAGTCCCATCATCATTCACTTGAAACGGTTCTTGTGACCATGTCATCGCTAAATATGCAAATATTTCCAAGTTGACTAATAGATTTAACTCTTCTTTTGTAATTTCTAGAAACTCGTTTAAAAATAATGCATACATAAGCTGTATATTTTTGATTTCTTTTTTTTCAACGCTTTTTAACTTTACACCTTTCAAAAAATCGGATGTTAATCCAACCAATGAGCTTGAAACAGGTGTATGAGGTTTCCTTGGTTTTGGAGGACTGGAGGACGGAGAAGACTCAAGTAGCTTAGCATTATGTGACCGACCAACATCCCCGAAAGAATGAATACATTGATAGTCAGAAATTTGGGTAACGAGAAGTTGAGGAAGGTTAACAAGATAGTTCAACGTAATAGATATAAAATCTCGGTATTTATCATTATTTTTACTAATGATACCAGCAGGTAGTTTTGAGAAACGTACCCCTACACCCATGTTGCTATTTAAATCACGCGGACCTAACCGACAATAAGCACTTTGCCATAAATTATGAATTTCAGATTTAAGACTCGACATCGATTGGCTAGGATCATTTTTAAAAATAAAGGCTCCTGAGACATAAAAGTTATGGTTAATTCCAAATTGTAGATGACTAAATTGTGCTAGCAAACGAGTATCTTGATCCAATGCGCTTATGAATTCACTGTAATGATCTAGACATGATTGCCTAATATTGTCGCCCCTAATTGTAATATTATCTGGGAGATAAAATAAATCTAGACAAATAACTTTCACAGACTTCGTATATCGAAAACATTCATCGAATTTCCCCTTCCATCCCTCCAGTCCTTCATCCATAACGGACCACAAACTATCTAAGCAATTCTCTCTATATTCCTTAATAAAATTGTATGTATCTTCTTTCTTCATGGAAGAATTAAATCTAAACACACTCTCATAAAACTGATAAAACCATGTATTAAAACTTGCAGCAGCAATCATAAAACAATCATAATCTAGTTTTTTTTCATAAAAAGAGTGAAGTAAAGTTCTATTTTCGACACTAAAATTTTGAAAGTAACTAGCCCTATAATCTAACAATTTTTGATGTGTCATATATAAACTATCAGGTTTAAAATAATAATTATAAAAATAATCAGATAAAAACTGGTTTTGTTTCTCCGTCGTTTCCTCACCCTCTTGCCATCTACAATTATAGCTATAAAGCTCTCTAATCAGCGTGATGAACTCACCATTCACCTCTGGCGTTTTGAGTTCAAACATAACCAGTATTTTTTCTATTTCTTGTCGTCTATCCGCAATAGTTCTTTTACTTAATTCCATAATTCTATCGACTAAAAATGCACTAAAACCCCAGCCACCTTACCACATATTAAAATTTTACACCCTATCTTCATTGTATTAAAAATATGAGACTATCACTTTAAATTCACTACGTTTTTATCACTACAAATTGTTGATCTGAAAAATTAAGCAAAAAAAAATACCTCCCCAGATTTTTTCTAGAGAAGTATTTTTTAAAAATTTATTAAAAATACAAGTTAGCAGAAATAAACAGTTGAATTATTAAAATCTATCTTTCCAACTACATAAATCGCACTTTAAGATTATTTTAAAAGACCTACGATACTTAACACCTTATAACCTATACGCCAATCACTTTGAAAACATCCTTAAAGCAACAAAATAAAATTCATTTAACTCATTAACACCACTCCCTACTCTTAAATTTAAAAATCATCATAATTCGTTAAAACCAACTTACAACCATACTCTTTCATCTAAACAATTTACTAGTTCAATTTTTTAAATACTATTCCATCACCCCTACAAAAATAAATTAATAATGATATTAAATTTTTTCTAATCAATCATAAGCCCCAAACTTATCAATGTATTTATATTCCACCCTACACAAAAATATTAATCATAAGTTTAAGCCCGATTTAAAGATTTGTTATAGCGTCTTTCTATTGCTACTATACAAAGTCAGCACACTAAACTTTACTTCAATGTCTCCACCTCAATTATCCCTTAGCGACTACTTATCAGCAGTCCAAGAAGTCATTCGCATGACCTTCGATGAGCCTGTTTGGGTAAAAGCTGAGATTCGGAACTTGAGTATTAAAGGTGGACATTACTATCTAGAGTTGGCTGAAAAAGAAGAAGACTCTGACAAAGTGATTGCGAGTTGCAAAGCAACGATCTGGAAATTCACTGCCGTAAAAATAGTTACGAAGTTTGAGCGTGAAAGTGGCATTGAGCTATCAAAGGACTTAAATGTTCTGATTAAAGTCAAAGCTCGTTTTGATCCCCAGTATGGATTTTCAGTCAATATTGAAGAGATCGACTCAAGCTTTACCCTTGGTGATATTGCCAAACGCTACCAACAGATTCTTGCTCGATTGACCAGTGAAGGCTTAGTCAATCTGAATAAATCACTCCCTGCACCTTTTGATATTGAAAATGTATTAGTGATTGCACCAGAGAACGCTGCTGGTTTAGGTGATTTTAAGAAAGATGCTGATGCTCTGAATAAAGCTGGGGTTTGTCACTTTGTTTATCATACAGCGACATTCCAAGGTAATACTGCCGCTAATAGCATTATGGACTCTTTAGGCTCAGGTCTACGCCAATGGGCTAAAGATTACGTGATACCGCCTGACCTTATCGTGATCATTCGCGGTGGTGGTGCAGTAAATGATTTGGCTTATTTAAATGACTATGAGCTTGCAGCCCTGCTCTGTAAGCGTAGAGTCCCTATTTGGGTCGGTATTGGTCATGAAAAGGATCGAACCATTTTAGATGAGATTGCCCATCGTTCTTTTGATACCCCAAGCAAAGTGATTGCAGGTATTCGTAATCTAATCTCAGAACGCACTCAAGATGTGTTGGATTCTCTGCAAACAATTAAATTACTCTCTCAACATCAGATTACAGCCTATCAAAGCCAAAATGATCAGTTGATGAATAACATCCGAACCCATGCTCAGAATCAACTAAACGTTGCAAATAAGAATCTCGACTTAGTTAAATCAACCACGCAATATTTTGCTCAGCAGCAGATTAAACTTGCATCGACACAGATTGAATCTTTGATGCGTGAGTCCTTGTTACAGAATCCTAGAAATGTTCTGGCAAAAGGCTATGCTATTGTGCGTCATGAAGGCAAAGCAATCCGTTCTATTCATCAAGCTAGTTCATCAATTTCGATTGAAATGCAGGATGGGCATATACACGCCAACGTCAGTGAGGTAATCAGTAATGAGTAAGAAAGAATTAAGCTTTAAAGATGGCTATGAATTACTAAAGAAGAATGCTGCTCTGTTAGAAGTTCAAGAAGAACCTGACATCGATAATCTAATGAAAATTGTCGAAGAATCCATGTCAGCGTACAAAGCCTGTAAATCACGTGTGGATGCCGTGCAACAAGCTTTGAATGAGACGTTTAAGGAATGACCCTATCCTCTTCAGTACTATCAGCTTATGGAGGTAATACACTTACCACCAAAAAAATAGAGCTTTTAATAATCCTGAGTTTTCACCTTTAGCCAATGACAATAGATCAATAAAACCAAGGAAAATAACAATAGAAATAAGCAATAGTGCCGTATAGATCACATATTCAAATGGCTTGATAGGTTCACTTTGTAGCTTAGGTTTCGGATGTTGCTCAAAGTCATAAGGATCATTGGTTTCGATTTTGCATTCTTGTTCTACCCAATCTGGAAACTTTGGAATCTTACTGGTTTTGATAGAAAAAGGACGTCCAATAAGAAAAACCAACCACACAGGGAAAAGCCCCCAAAAAAAGAGTCTTCCTTGGGAAGTTCGTGGTTTATCATAAGGAGCATCCGGTAACAGACAAACACGCTCAATACTTTCTTTTAAAGTTTCTTTTCTGTGATGGATCGGAAAAACTTCTGTAACTGCATCATAGCTTGCTTTCGCTGTATCATCTTCCATATAGCGACGAACAAACTCCCAATGTTGTAATAACTCTGAACTATATTGACTAAACCCCGTGTACGGTAAAGCAAAAGTTTCTGTCACCTTTTCCTGATCATCTAATAAAGAAAAGCGAACATCCCAACCACTACGACTATACTGTTGCAAACCAATATGGAAATTCTCCCAATTAGCAACCAATAGTTTTTTATTCGGCTGAATCACATAAACTTTTTTTAGTTTTCTGTTAAAGCGAATGGGATAATGAGTATAGCTAAAACACTCCCTACGAAAAAAATGCCAGCTTCCCCAAAGAATTCCTAAGAAGACAATAAGAAATACTATTCCCATAATTGTATTGCCAGTACTACTACTCGGAGAAGAATCAAAAAAACCAAAATAAATAATTAGATATAAAAAACCAAATGAAATTATCATAGCAGCCATGCTTAAAAGAGTAATAAATCCTCGTTGATAATTCCAACGATCAATTAACTCTAAATAAGTACCATTAATTTGAATTACAGCACGATGTGGAGTGAGTGTTTCACTTTCGGATTGTCTTCTATTTAAGGTTTCCGTTTTATGAGGTTTGAGCTGCTTCCCCACCGTTTCATAATTTCCAAATAAACCTACCCAATCACTCATCTCAAATATCCCAACCTTATGACGATGCCAACGCCGCCAAAGCTTCTTCCTGTTTTTTAAGTTCAATACTTAAAGACCAATTTGCTTTTTTCTTGCCAAAGTAACCTTGTCTGATCCAATCCTGTAGCTCATTACTACTGAAATAATTAATCGCAAACGCAACCGCAATCATAGCGATCACCAAGACAATACCAACACCAGTCGCAATCAAACCACCATAAATGAATAGCCCTGTAGTAATTAACCCAAGTCCCGCAGAAGAAACAGAGAGCCATCCTAAAGAACTATTTCCCTTCTGAAATGCTTTATAAGCATTCACACCATCCCATGCAGCAAATACAAGAGCCGCTGTAGAAAGACCAATAATTTTTGCAATCTTTAAATTTCTTACCAATATTCCACTTTTTTCTTTGGTTGCCTTATCCAGAGCAGTTTTCATAACTGCTTCAAATCGTCGCTCCATGACATCCAACACACTCGCAACACCTGCCACAATACCCGCCACAAACTTAGTCGATGTTTCCAATAACTGTTTTGGCGTCGCTTTCATCATGTCCTGATACATACTGACAATTGCAATGCCCTGTAGGGTTGTTGCAAAAAGCCCTGCACCAAATGACATTTTCTTATTCGTGCTAACCGCCTTACTATAATCTTTAAACCGTAATTGGCTAACGTCTTGCGCACTCCGTATACTTGATGCCATTGCAGGGGCGCGTTGACTATTTGGAGTGTTATAATTGACGCTCTCCAGTTCACTGATATCCACAACCAATGCAAAGG
The DNA here is from genome assembly GCF_031456775.1 of Acinetobacter sp. 3657. Lineage (NCBI taxonomy): Bacteria > Pseudomonadati > Pseudomonadota > Gammaproteobacteria > Moraxellales > Moraxellaceae > Acinetobacter > Acinetobacter sp. 3657. The sequence goes on from NZ_JAVDVH010000003.1 coordinate 227,157, forward strand.
CACTACGGTTACGACTTTTTAAATCTACAACACCAGCAGCCTCAAGCTGTAATAACTGCAATTTAACTGCACGTTTTACGTCATCTGAATTAATTTTCTTACCTGAAGCTTTTAATATTTCCTCGGTTATAAATTTGGCATATTCTAATTTTGTTCCATTCACTTCAACGCGAACAACGGGTTTTTGATAATGCGCCCCAAGTAACAAAGGCACTTTATAAGCAGTTTTCGCCCCATCTACTGCCTCCCTGATCGTCTGTAAAACAGGTGCGTTAATTGCCTTTACAAAGCCCTCAAGTATCGTAGCTCTACCTACAATTGCCAAGTCAATCGACTGTGTTATACCATAGATGAGGCTTGACCATGCATGTTTGGTTGAACCTGACTTGAAATCAAAATCAGCAAGTTTGCTCTGAACCTGATTCAAAGCCGACTGTTGGTTAAAAAGAAGTCCCCGACACAGATAGTTGGTTGCATGTTTAATATCACCTTTTAACAATTGACAATAATAGGTGAAATTTTCAGGTAACATTTGCGTATTACCCACCAAAGCCACGACCGTCGTTGAGTATTCCATGCCCGACTGAATCAGCTTGCTATCAAAGTTTGCGCGCATATAGTAGAAAAGTACATTACTCTTAAACCATGCCAAATGCGCTTTCGCTAACGGTTCAATAAACTTTTTTTGATAATCAATCGCTTTCGTATCAAAGTTTTTTTTCCAGTTTTCGGGTGCTGTTGGACTACTTAACTCTCGCTGATATCTAGCCCATGCGCTCTGCTGACTGCTATTTATCCTTGTGCGTAACCGCTGTAGCTGTTGTGGTGTCAATGGAGGTAGATCTTCTTTTTCATGGTAACCCGCCACTGCGACAGTTGGCACATCGATATAACTTCCTAATGCAGGAACAAATATTTGCTCAGTTGTTTTCTCTGTAATCGTAGAACGTGCTCGGTCAAAATCTAAAGCTGCATTATTTGCGGCATCTAACTCAACTGCCGTTTTTAATTGTTCAACCTCACTATAAATCCTTAGAGGGTGTTGATGCGATTGTTGCCAAATTCGACCGAGCTCATCGATCAGCGCACTAATATCACTCATTAAAGCGACTGGGTCATGGATCGCAACCACCAATCCTTTTCCTGGCGCTAAACGATTTGCTTCTTCGATAATTTTTGGTGCATTGCTTTTTAATTCCAAAAAACCCCGAGTAGACCATGCAAAAGCCCCATCCCCCTGTTGCTTGGTCAAACTATATTCATTGACGCTATTCTGTAACCGCTGTATCGGTAAACTACTGACGGTTTGCCCACCAACTTTTACCTCAGTCATATGCTTACGCATCTCAACTGCGGCAGCAGATGTTCCCCGATGTGCATTCAACACAGCCTGAGTCCATTTATACTCTGAATAGCTAATAAATATTGATCGAGCGACTGCTGGTTTTGAGATAGTAATTAAAGTCGCATTTGCAAACTTCTCACTCTGACGCATACATGCGCCATGTTGATTATTAAATGCATCTATTGCTGATTGAGGTTCACTTACGTTAATTAACGATGCTAAACCACCTGATGTCAAACTATAGGCTTTAATACTATTATCTAAACTATCGTAGATATATAAAAATCCTGCGCGGAGATTCCTAAGTGTGTAGTAACTACTTGACGCAGGTAGTTCAGGATAACCTGCTGGTTTCGCGATCGGCGAACGAATTGCACTTCCTCTACCCACTGAAAAACGGCTGATAAATAAAGGTAACCCTTGTTTCTGACAGCGCTTACAATTAGATGTCGTCACTTATTTTTCTCCCAAAATACTTTTATATTCATGGTGCAATAGTTCTTCAAATGGCAAAGTTGAATTCAATTGCCCCTCTGTAACATCCATATCTGGTGTCATTAATATTCTTAAGTTTTCAGTAATTTGCATCATGTCATCAAAACTAAATTTCTTGGGATATAGCTGATCCGAAAAGTGATTTGGAAAGTTCAAAGTAAAGTATTGCCCAGCTATAGATATCGTCCATTCATCTACATGGTCTTGCCATAATTTAAATTCTTGAATTTGGCTCGTTGCTTCGTTATTGTAAAAATTAAATAATAAATGAAAGTGAATCATCGCTCGAGAATCAAACATACGGAACAAAAATTTCTTATTTTGAACTCTTACTTTCATCATTTTTGCTAGAAATTCTTTCATTTCATAAATATTTTTCTTAGAAACAATATAGTTCTGAAACATGCTCATTTGGTCAAATTGACTAAATGCATCAACATAAGAATACGAACCAATGTCTTCCCATAATTGTGTTTTAAGCTGATTATCCATCCGATTTAGGTCGATCAAAGTAGGTGTCATACTTTCATCTTCGAATAGATTGAATCCGATCAGTTCATACTTCACACCAAGTTGCTTGAGCGTATAGTGTGCATCTGTCCACAGCAAAGGATCAAAGAAGATATAGTTTGCATTTAAAATAATATCTTCTGACGCAGATACTTTCTTTATCAAATAATCTTGAGTTGTCACAATTTAATCCATCGCTATTGCAGGTGAACCTTTAGCAGAAGCCTCTGCTGCCTTAACATCACAACTCAACTGTTTTAATTCGACTATCTGTGTGTTTACTTTCGCCCCACCCATAAACAAATGCTGTCCAGCTTTGCACTCAAATTTTCCACCTGTGGTCGGAAAAATTCCCGAACCATTGAGCTTGAGCTGAGAGCCGCCTGCGGTGATCACTATCTCTTTCGGACTAGTAATATAGATCGCATCTTCAGTCGAAATAATCTGAATATCTTTACGAGCAATTAAATCAGCGCCATCACCTTGTGCTTGTATCTCAAACTTACCTTTTGCTGCAACCTGTTTAATCCCGCCTTGTGCTGCAAATAGACTGATCTTTTGACTGGCTTGGGCAATCAGGTTCTTCTGGGTGGTCAGGTTAATGCTGTCCCCTGCAAATTGGTTCAGTTGTCCATCCGCAGATAGATGAATATCCTCCGATGTACTGAGCCCAATACCATTGGGTGAACTCAGCAATAACATCGCTTGTTCGAAACGAGAGATTTTATCTTGAATCTGCTCTGCAAATGCCTGTAACTGCTCAACCGATTCCAACTCATCCGTCTGTTGATTCTTTGCTACTTCACTTAGGGCTTTGGCATTACTTTGGTTGCCTTCGAGTTGTTGTTTGGCTGTTTGGGCTTCAAGGTGTTCGCCTTCAGCTTGGTCTTGTGCATGGGTGCTGATCAGTAAGCCTTCGCCTGCTCGAATCGCTCCCCATTGGTCTGTGCGTAGTTCAAAGCCTTCGCCTCGGTCTTCGCTTTCTGCTTCTGATTTGGGATGGCTGAGTTTGCCGAGATTGAGTTGACTTGCCGCATGGCTACTTTGTAGTTGGGCGCTGATCTGTCCAGTGGTGTCGTCAAAGCGCAGTTGGTTGTAACCTGAGCCTTGGTATTCTTTGGATTTGATCCCTGCCAGTTTCTTGGTATCTGGCAGTTGTCCTTGGTCATCGAATTTGGTTGGGCTGCGTTGTGCTTCGTGCAGTCGTCCTGTGACATATGGTCGATCGATGTTGCCATCAAAGAAGTTGATGATAACAATTTCACCAATGCGTGGGTGGAATCGTGCTCCGTAACCTTCGCCTGCCCATGGGGTCAGTACATCCACCCATGCTGAGTCCGTATCGTTGTCGTTACTGCCTGCACCGCCATCATGTTGGTGATCCTCATTTCGGGTGAACAGGAAGCGAACTTTAATTCTGCCCCATTCATCGACATGGATTTCTTCGCCTGAGGGTCCAACCACTTTGGCGCGTTGTGGATGGGCTGCTGGGCGGTGTTGTAGGGGTTGGTATTCGGGTACGGTTTTGATGCTGCGACGTTGTAGCGTCAGTTGGTTGGCTTGACGTTCTTCACTATTGTTTGAATACTGCCATTGGCTTTGTTCAACTAATTGGCTGATTTGTTGGTCTAAATCTTTCGGTAAGTTGTTCTGATTAAACCAATCTTTTCTGATGATCAAAAACTCTTGGTCCGATCCGCTGTGTTGGTCAATTTCAGGGTGTTCGTTCAGTTTAAACCAGTAGCCCACTTGTGTATCACGTACAGTAGTGTTGGCAATAAACTGTTTAGCTTGGGCATCGTGGTAGTGACCGAGGTTTTGATTGATCTTTTCAATTTGGTTGTTGCCTGATGCAGTTGCACCATCTTCACCATTTAAGTCTTGCATCCATGCTGGAGAGAAACTCCATGCATCTTCCAAGCCAAGAGAAGCTGTATCATATTGCTCACTATGGCGGTGTTTTGTTTGTACACTGCCTGCCCCATCTTCTTGTTCGAGGGCATCAGCTTGCCAACGTTGGATATGCACGGCTGTGGGTTGTAGACTGCGTTCGGCAATCAGACTGGTCATGCTGTCAAATTGCTCTGTGGCACTGCTGCGGTGATAACGAATCGTTCTTCGATTTAAAGCTTGGTATTGACTATTATCATCGATCAAGCGGAATTTTTGTGCTTGGATTGGACTGTTGCTGTTGGGAACCGTCAGTTGGGCTTCATCGATTAAAGTGCTAATTCCTTCAGAGGCTAGTAATCTTTGAATAAAAGCAATATCAAGTTCATTGGACTGCATCACAAAGGGGCGGACATCGTAATCTTGAGTGAGTCCACTGAGGTCAAGTGTGAGACTAGATGCGAATAATGGACTTTTGGACTGCCATTCCTTGAACAGTATTTGCACGATATCCACAACCGTTTTATTCATAAACACGCGGCTATTACATCGTTTATGCCACAGTGCAGTTGCATCTTGTAGTTTGAGTTTATATAAAGTCAGTGAACCATCACTTTGACCTTGGACGGCTTCAGTGATAATGCCTGTGGTTCTAAATAAAGTTCCTGTGTCTGTAACGGAATCAACAGACACTTGGCAACCAATGAATTGTTTTAATGGAATGGTCGCGTTCGTAGATAAGCATATAAGGTCGGCAGTAATCCCGTCATTCAGACTATGCGTACCTTCAATACGCTGCAAAAACACCTGATTGGCTAAAGCAGGATTCGAAAATTGAATATGAATTGCACGTTTTTGTGCTGTTAAGCCGAGTTGTTCTAATGCAGCATAAATAGTTTTGAACATTGCTTCTTATGAGTTTTTTTAAACGTGAGCGCATTTTACAGGAAAAAGTGTGTTTCTGCTCAGACCGTGCCGTCTATTTGTTGTGACGATTTATGTCTTTTGTTGTTTCAACTTTTTCAGGAGCATCCGTCGATGGCTAATCTGTGATTTGCTAATTTGGTATTTGTGCTTCAACTCCCCCATCTTGAGTATTTCCAAGTCTTCTGCATGTTGTAAGACCCAGTCTTCTATGTTTATTTTAACTGGTCCAATCCTTTCTTTAATATCTAAGCGGCGACGTAGTGCTTTTCGAGCATTATAGATTTCATCATTTGTGGTTTTAAGCTGTTCCGCAATTTGTCGAATGGTCATCGTTGGACTAAGAATTGTGTCACGCTGCTGATAACGCCATCGCCATGTTTCATCCAAATTTTTTAAGTGAATCTCACTCATTGGAGGAACGTTCAACTCACTACATGCCAATTCATGAAATCTTCTTGCAACGTAATCATCTGTTTGCAGAATATTTTTTAATTCTTTGAAGTTTCGACATTTAGATATTTCAACTTTATGTACTTGATATATTTTTTCTATTTCATAGTAGCGTTCAAAAATTCTTTTATGTTTTTGGGTAATACCCAGTTGATTAACAAGATAGTTGGAATAATATTTTACAGCGCCCTTAGAAAGCCCATATTTTTCTTGCAGCATGGAGTAACTATAATTAAGGATCTCATCTTGATGCTGAATGATCCAAGTTCGGTCACGTCGAACCACTTTTTTTTGCAGCTCTAATATTCGTCGCATTCTAGAAATCAATGTACTCGATAGCCCAAGCTCTTGTATCGCTTGGCGATATGTAGCCATTTTTAAATATGCGACAAGTTCTTTCGTCATAATGATAGATTTAGAGCCTGTTCGGGGTGCGCCGTACAACCAGCCTAAATATAAAGAAAAACCCATTGGCATTTTTCTTTCTTCATACACATCCCAAGCCTCTCCCTCCCAATCTTTCAGGGTTTGAATTGGATGAAGAACATGTTTTTTAGCCATAATGATTTATAGAAATTGTGTATGTGGATTAATATGCTTTTTTATCAAAAGAATGTATGTCATCGCAAACTTTACTATACAAAATTAAATTTCCAAAACCATCTGATAAGGCTTAAATCCCTCGAGCACAACCGCAGCGACCAAATTAATGAATGGTGCGGTATTACCATGTGCCATCCATTGATCCAGTGCTTCATAATAAGCTAAACGATTTTCTACAGTGATCACACTCGGTGGATAACCTGCTTTAATCAACTCAAGATTCATCAATAATCGAGATGTACGACCATTCCCATCAACAAAAGGATGAATCCCCACAAAGTCAGCATGAACTTTTGCAGCTCGTTCAACAGGATGTAACTTATGAGCTTCCGTAGTATACCAATCAATAAACTGTGCCATTTTGTCACCCAGCAAAGTATGATCTGGTGGATTTGTTGTAGCACCCGAAATTAATACGTTTTGCTTGCGATATCGACCAGCATTCTCATCATCAATGTTTTTCAAAATCAGTTGATGGATATTCCGAATTTGCCATTCTGAAAATGGCTCTTCTTTTTTTATAATACCTTCGACATACAAAATTGCATCACGATGATTGATCGCTTCAAAATGCTCTCTTAATGCCTTACCACCTACCGTAATCCCTTCTAGAACAACTTTAGTCTCCAATAGAGTTAAAGTATTACCTTCAATCGCATTGGAATGGTAAGTCCAGCGTAAGATCAAATCTTCATGTAGATTTTTGACAATCGCAGGCGAAAGAGGTCGATGCTGATCTAATTTAGCTTTTAAATCATCAATGATCTCAAACATGCTTATCTCTGTACGTACGTAAGTATCAAATGATCATACATTAAAGACTATACCAATAAAATCATACAAGATGATGCTGTATTTTCTATGCTAAAGTAAAAAGTACACTTCAGCGAATGCATGATCAATTTCATTCAACTGGGGGACGATTGGGGGACTAGCTGAAAGACGATATTATTAATGTAAAATTTATCATTAACTTAAGCTAAAACTATGAATCCCTCTCTCCCGCCAAGATTCATTTGTTCATTTTTTCGCTTGTCTTTTTACCCAAATTCGGTAAAATTCACGCCACGTTGCCGGCATAGCTCAGTTGGTAGAGCAACTGACTTGTAATCAGTAGGTCCACAGTTCGAATCCGTGTGCCGGCACCATCAAATTCAAAAAAGGCTTAAACTCATCATCGGGTTTAAGCCTTTTTTTATGCGCTAATTTTTAACAGCGCTGATCTGAATATAACGTACTAAACCATCTTGATAGAGTTTTCGACATAACTTGGCCGTCATGCCTATTTTGAATTGGGCAAGATCAAACAACTTTTTCTCTATCGTGATTGTTTCAATATATTCAGCAAATCCAGCTAAAACAGGCACTGAAAAATCCTGAATAACAATATCACCCAAACCATGCTGTGCTAAGGTCTGTACGAGTTGTTGCTCATTCATCAAATGCTGCCACTGCACATCGGCACTTTTTAGCAGATAACGATATTGTTGTTTTTGTAGATAACGACAATGCTGCCAAGCATCAGACCACATCAAATAATGAAACGCGATTCGACCTTTTGAATTTAAAACTGAGGTGGCTGAATTGAGAAATGAATTCAAATTACTGTGATAGGCTGCATCGATACAAATCACCGCATCAAATGAATTTAAAAAATTCAATTGTTTTAAATTCAAAAAAGATTGGCAATAGCTTTCAACCTGCGGCAAGTTTTTTTGAATTCGTTCTATACATGTTGTTTGTAATTCAACTGCACTAAGTTGTTCCACATCATATTCATTAAGCCAATGCAACAAACTCGCCCCTTGCCCACAACCTAGATCTAAAACACGATCTGATTTTTTGAGTTGGACTGAGATTGCTACTTGATCAGCTAAAGTCTGGCAAGCCTGCGGATAATCATGTTGCTGTAAATCCGACTGTGGGGCTTGCCAATACCCTAAATTACTCCAAGCAAGCGGCGAGTCATCACCAAGGCGTTTTGCATCAATCGCATACTTATGCCCTAGGATTTTCTCGAACAGCGCTTGTTTGTGGTTGGTCATCTTAATAACCGAGTTCAGGCGCGACCGTAACTTTAGGTTTAAGCCCAACAAAGGGAGCTGGAGCACCAATAATCTCAGCAATTTTCATCGCAGAGGTGACCGCTGATTCTAAGATTGGCAAACCATCACATGACCATGAACCACAATAAAAGATTTTACGGTCGATATCTAAATGACGTTGTTGAATCTGCTTATTCAGTGCGACGGTTTCTGAGTCAACCACAGCACGCGTCAGCTTCACCTTGGAAATAATTTTCTTTGGATCAATATCAATCACAGGACACCATGTTTGGAACACTGCATTTTTACCAACTAAACTTGGCTCAATCGCATTGATCCATACCGTAAATTGCTGACGAGTAAACTTACGATCCATCATATAACTTAACACTGCCCAATCTTTACGGCGCTCTGGCATCACGATTGGATCGGTATGAATGACGAGATCACCTTGCTCAAATCTGAACTTTTGTAGCAAGGCAATGTCATCGGCAAATTGAGGTTGCTTCAGGAAATTTTCGATGACAGGGGTTGGCGTTGCAATCACTACACGATCAAAAAGCTGTCTTTCACCTTGCTCATTTTCAACCAAGATTTGTTCGCCTTGTTGTTCTACTTTTTGCACAGGTGAACCACTGTGAATTTCAATCCCTTCAATTAAGCGGCTGACCAAAGCAGGTGTACCGCCCTTCATCCGTAACAAAGCTTCACCTTCAGTGAGTTGGCGAATAAATTCTAATAATGGTTTCGCAGGCCACTCACCAATGGTTTTGGGATGACAAGTGCAGATGGTGTATAAAACAGGCATCACCGTACCATGCCAAAATACTTCCTCAATATGATATTGATTCATAAATTCAGCTAAGGTGATGTCTTGATTGTCTGATTTAAAAAATTGATGCACCGCAGTTTTGAGTTGCAACATGCCTTTAACCAGTCGCCAACCATATTGTTGGATGCCTTTACGGTTATTAATGATCGGAAAATTACCAATGCGGCTACGCGACGTGGTCAACCATGTTTCAGTTCTGTCTTCAAATAACCAACTGCACGCCATAAAAGTACGTACTGGGAATGTTTCAATGCCCAAGTAGCTCGCCAAGCTCAGCGTATTTTTCCAAAGCTTTGGGTTCATCACACGTAAAGGTGCGTCAATGATCCCACCATCAAAATCGATACTATGACTATCCATGCCTCGACCAGCAAGTGCTTCGAATATCGTCACTTTATGTCCTGCATCATGTAGGATTCTGGCTGCAGCAAGCCCTGCCATTCCACTGCCTATAATTGCAATATCCAAAATTATGTCCCATCAGTTGATGATTTTTATTGATTATGACTGATCCTTAACCTAAATACGGTATTAAAAAATACCAGATTCAGCATTAAAGTCAGAGTTTTGTCGAAATGTGGTTAATATCTGTTGTTACACTTTATCACAATTAAAATTTTAACCATAAACACATGAAATTGTTAAATTTATTATATAAAAACAGCAATAATTATACAGATCCGTCTTTATTTATCCATTTTTTGTACTTGAAGGGCTTTGCAAAGGACAAAAATCGCGCTATTCTGATTAAACAATAACGAGAACTAAGTCACATAACAAGCTGAATAATTATAAGTGACATAATATTAAAAAAATCAATAGAGAACCCTTTACACCGAAAGCCCGAGACTCTAATGGAGTTTCGGGCTTTCTTATAGATCACTGATTAATAAATCAATTAACTCGCTATTCCTCCAAATTTACCACGATTAAAATCATTAATCGCTTCCATTATTTCGGCTTGGCTATTCATCACAAATGGGCCATAACCTTCAATGGGCTCATTCAGTGGCTGACCTGTCAAAATCAGGAATTTGCTGTTTTGTTGGGCCTTGATATTAAAATCAATCTCATCACGACTTAAAACCACCAAACTTGGTGCTTCAATCGTTTGAGTTTCATTGAATACCACCTCTCCTGAAAGCAACACAAACAATGCGCTATGCCCTTCCGTCACATAAAAGGTATGTGCTTGACCTTCAACTAAAGTTCCATCCCATACATTAACAGGGCTAAATGTGCTTGCTGCACCTGCCGTATCCTGATATTGACCAGCAATGACGCGTAATTCACTTCCGACATCATCAAGCGCAATACTTTGGATTTGGCTGGCTTCAATGGCTTGGTATTTTGCTGGTGTCATTTTTGAATGCGCTGGCAAATTTACCCAAAGTTGTACCATTTCAAATAAACCACCCTGCCGAGCAAACTCAGGAGAATGAAACTCTTGATGCAAGATCCCTGCACCAGCTGTCATCCATTGCACATCACCCGCTTGAATGGTTCCACCACCACCCGCAGAATCTTTATGTGTCACCTCACCTTGGTAGGCAATAGTGACTGTCTCAAAACCGCGATGTGGATGTGAACCCACACCATGTTGTGCTGTGGTTGGATCAAACCGATATGGCGCAGCATAATCCAAGAGTAAAAATGGACTAATACTTTGTCCTAAACGGTCGTAGGAAAATAAGTTATAGACGGGAAAACCATCGCCGACCCAGTGCATCTGCTTATTTTGATACACACCGAGAATTTTTTTCATTTGGTTTCTCCTGTAAGGTAGAAGTTCTGTTATTAATATAGATTGTACGCTTCAGCGAGGACGGCTTATAGACATAGATTGACAACACATTATTCTATATATGGGACAATCAGATTAATAAAAACCACATGAGTAGCTAGAATCATCAATCATCCTATTTTTGATATTCATAATCTCATTTCTTAGACTTCATTCAACTTATAAATTTAGCTAGCATCATTTTGAGCAATACGAAAAAGAGATCATCTACGCTCTTATTCATTTTACAAAAACATGAGGAATACCACTAATGAGTCAAGACTATATTCGCCTAGACAAAGACAATGCGGCTGTACTACTGGTCGATCATCAAACAGGTTTACTGTCTCTAGTTCGTGATATTGATCCGGATAAATTTAAGAATAATGTATTGGCACTGGCAAATGCCGCGAAATATTTTAATTTACCTACCATTTTAACTACAAGCTTTGAAAATGGTCCAAATGGTCCGTTGGTTCCAGAACTCAAAGAAATATTCCCAGACGCACCTTACATCGCTCGTCCAGGTCAAATTAATGCATGGGACAATGAAGACTTTGTAAAAGCCGTCAAAGCGACAGGTAAAAAGCAATTGATTATTGCAGGTGTCGTCACCGAAGTATGTGTCGCTTTTCCTACGCTTTCAGCACTTGCAGAAGAATTTGATGTGTTTGTGATTACTGATGCATCTGGGACGTTTAATGCCTTAACCCGCGACGCTGCTTGGGATCGTATGTCTAGCGCAGGCGCACAAATGATGACTTGGTTTGGCATGGCGTGTGAATTGCATCGTGACTGGCGTAATGATATCGAAGGTCTAGGTGCGTTGTTCTCAAATCATATCCCTGACTATCGCAACCTGATCAACAGTTACAATCAAAACACCTCACAAAAATAAAATGTTCAATAAAGATTAGAATAGTCAATGCTATTCTAATCTTTAACCTTTATAGGATTTCATTTGCCGTGATGAACTCATTTGATGACTTTTACTATTTCTATCTCGTGGTAAAACATGGCGGCTTTAGTGCAGCCAGTGAAGCGGAAAATATTAGCAAATCCAAACTGAGTCGACGTATTATTGATCTAGAAAATAAGTTCAATGTCAGTCTGATTCAAAGAACTACACGGCATTTTAAAGTCACCGAACTCGGACAAGAGTTTTATGAAGAGTGTTGCAAGGTGATTGCTCAAGTTGAATGTGCTGAAAATGTATTACTCAAGCAAAAAAGTGAACCTCAAGGTTTGGTCAAAATTAGCTGTCCGCCTTTAATGATGCATTTTCAAGTACGCAAGTTATTGAATCAATTTTTAAAAAACCATCCCAAAGTTGAAATCTCCTTAGAACTCACCAGCCGCCGTGTCGACGTATTACATGATGATATCGATATCGCGATCCGAACCAATTTTGAACCCACTGAAGATTCAAGCCTAATTGTTCGTGATGTGATCCGAACTGAGCATTGTCTGGTTGCTGCACCCGAATTATTACAAGGCAAACAGATCCAACATTATTCAGAGTTACAAGATTATCCGAGTGTGGCTTTGGGCATTCAGAAAAATCAATATGTTTGGCACTTATGCAGCGTGAATCGTGATGAAACGGTTGATGTACCTTACTCACCCCGAGTAAAAAGCAATGATTTAGCTGGCGTATATTATGCGGTAAGTGATGGCATCGGCATTGCAGATCTACCTTATTTAACCGTACAAGCCGATATTGAGAAGGGTAAACTGATTCATATTCTCCCTGAATGGAAATCCAATAGAGGAACGGTTCAGTTGGTATATGCCTCTCGAAAAGGACAACGCTTGGTGGTTGAAAAGCTTATCGACACGTTAATCGATGGACTTCGTCAACTGGCAGAAACAGACAGCGGTTATAGCCTATAGTTTAAAAAATAGGAAATTATTGCTTCTACGCCATAACTAAAACATAAAAGGCATAAAACTCAGTTTTATGCCTTTTTAATATTTCTAAGCTTGCGATTTAGAACGGTAAATCATCATCTAAATCAGCAGGTGCTGTCGCAGCAGGTTGTGGTGCAGATTTTGGTGTATTAAAACCATTACCCGCTTGTGGATTGCCCGCATAATTGCCTTGACCCTGACCACCTTGGTTATTGTTGTTATAACCTGTATTTTGGTAACCACCGCCTTGATTATTATTGTTATTAAAACGTGGTTGGTTGAAATCGCCACCGCTCTGTTCACTACTTTGCTGACGTGAGTCCAACATTTGCATTTGATCGCCACGAATTTCTGTGGTGTAACGCTCTTGACCATTTTGGTCTGTCCATTGGCGGGTACGCAATGAACCTTCGATGTACACTTTTGAGCCTTTGCGCAAATATTGCTGCGCGATTTCACCTAAACGGTTATGCAATACAATACGATGCCACTCAGTCTGTTCTTTACGTTCGCCCGTACTTTTATCTGTCCACGATTCACTGGTTGCAATCGAAAACTGTGTGAGCGAGCCACCATTTGGAAAAGTTTTTGTTTCAGGATCTTTACCCAAAGTACCGACTAAAATTACTTTATTCACACCACGCATTAGCTGTCATCATCCTATGTATTTCTGTGTTTTACTTTATAAGAGTTATGCTTAAATGGCTAGCTCTTTCCCCAACAGCTGCGTTAAATCATGTCGCGCGGCAGCATCTAAGCACTGTTTATCGACTTTAATATAAGCAACTTGCTGATCAGGCATCACCACAACTTCTTCAATACCACGAATTGCCAATAGTTTAGAAGTCCACTCATCCAATTGTTTAATTTCAGGTAATGTAAACACCACTGAAGACAAATAACGCGGCTGAGCTAGACGAAAACTAATCAACAACCACAGTATAGCAATGACTGTCAGCACACTCCAACCCAGTGCAGTATTCTGTAACATGATCAATTGACCGCCCAGCATACCACCACAGAATGCACCTAAAAATTGGGCACTGGCATTCACCCCCATCGCAGTCGCTTTAGATTGCAGCGGTGCCGATTTAGACAACCACGATGGCAATAGCGCTTCCATCACATTAAAGGCAATAAAGAAAATACCCAAACCTGCCAATAGCAGATATTTTGATTCATAACCAAAAATCAAAATAAAGAGTCCGAGAATAATCCCTGCGATTGCAGACAAGAAAATGCCGCGCATTTTGCGATATTTTTCAGCAATGATAATGCTTGGAAAAGCAAAAAACAGACTAATCAGCAAGAGCGGCAAATACACCCAACCATGCTGTGCCAAAGGAATTTGAGCATATTCGATTAACTGCGACGGCACATACAAAAACATCGCGGTGAGAAGTAAATGTAAAGAAAAAACAGAAACATGCAGTCGATTCAAATCAGCCATCTGAATGACTTGTTTAAGTTGTGGCAAATAACCTTGTTGAAAGTTGCGATGATGACGAGTGACTTTGGGAACCAACGACAACATCACGATCGCAATCAGGCCCATCAGTGTGGTAACCCAAAATAGCCCTGAGATTCCCACGAGATGAGTCAACCAAGGACCTAGGCTAAAGGCGACCACAAATGACAGACCGATACTCATGCCCATAATCGCCATGGCTTTAGTGCGTTGCTCTTCACGCGTCACATCTGCCAGCAAAGCCATGACCACCGCAGAAACCGCGCCAGCACCTGCAATCGCACGTCCAATAATCACCCCATAAATAGTTTCTGACATGGCCGCAATCGCACCACCGAGTGCAAATAACAATAAGCCAAGAATGACCAAGGGCTTACGATTAAACCGATCAGCCAGCAAACTAAATGGAATCTGTAACAGTGCTTGGGTCAGTCCATACACGCCGACCGCCAAACCGATCAATGCTGGTGTTGCATATTGATATGATTGTCCTGCAACCGCAAACACAGGAATAATCATGAACAAGCCCAACATGCGTAAGGCAAAAATGCTACTTAAGGCAAAGGTTGAACGGCGTTCTAAAGCATTCATCATTTCAAGACACTAAAACTGGCTCAGCGGATTATAAGCCATCCGCTAACAAAGCGTTAAATAAAAACACAACCTAAAAATTAAAAAGGGACGTTTCCGCCCCTTCATATCATTCTAATTCAGTAAACTGAATTCAAGCTTAAGACAATTGTTGCTGTCGCTTGTTATATTGAATAGAAGCGATCACCGCCCAAACAATAAATGCCACACCAATCAAACCTGTCACCACTTCTGGTACATGCACACCCGTACCACTGGTAATCATAATAAATGCCAAAGCACCAATCGCATAGTGCGCGCCATGTTCTAGGAAAATATAAGCCTCTAAGGTCCCTTTCTCGACCAAATAAATCGTCATCGAACGTACGAAGATCGCACCAATCGCCAGCCCCAGCATGATGATCACTACATCACTGGTAATCGCAAACGCACCAATGACACCATCGAAACTGAAAGATGCATCGAGCACTTCTAAATACAAGAAACCACCAATCCCTGCTTTTACCACACCTTTCGAGGCACCATCAGCACCTTGGGTTACAGCATTTCCATTGTCATCCACTTCAGGTTCTCCACCCAGTAAATGACTTAAGACTTTCACGCCAATGTAAACCACAATGCCCCAAATACCCGCCATGGTCACAACCAAACGCTTCGCTTCATCGACATGCGCAGCCATGATTAACATCGCCACCAATGCGATAAACACGGACATCGCAGGGACACTGGCCAAATGCGCGAGTTTAGATTCAATCCAACGGAACCAATGAGTTTCTTTTTCATCATCAAAGAAAAAGTTTAAAAACACCATTAACAAGAATGTGCCACCAAAGGCAGCAATCTCAGGATGATGTTCCATGAGGCGTGCGGAGTATGCCATTGGATCATTCAGTGCCAATTTCACCACTTCCATCATGCCCATATCTGCGGTTACAGCCACGATCAAGATTGGGAAGATCAAGCGCATGCCAAATACAGCAACTAAAATACCGACGGTTAAGAACAGCATCTTCCAGAAGTGATTCCAGTTGCGTAACACCGAGGCATTCACCACGGCATTATCAAACGAGAGCGAAACTTCCATAATTGCTAAAATAACAGTAATGGTTAAGGCTTTGAGCATGGTTGACACACCCGCCTCAGGGCCATGCGTATAGCCCCAATAAGCGGACAGTGCCAAGCACACAATCGTAAAGAATATTGAAAAACGGAAATGCTTCATGAGCAGCCTTTTATTCGAAATTGTTGGGTCATAAAAATGTGTCTATTGTAGGCGAGTTTTTGCCGAAAGATAGTGCAGATTGTTGGACTTATTTTGAGATCACACGCGATCAAAACGGAGTTCTGTTATAGTTTTAACAAGATGCATTTTTATCATTTTTTAACAGGTTCAATTGATGACTTTTTCCCAGACACTTTGGCAACGCAACCATGATTTATATCAACAAATTTTAGCCTTGCCCTTTAACCAAGAACTTGCTGCGGGAACCTTGGATCGTACGGTTTTTTGTCATTATGTGATTCAAGATGCACATTATTTATTGGCTTATGGTCGTGCGCTTGCGGTTGCGGCAGCAAAAGCATTCGATGCCGATGATGTGATTCAGTTTTCTGAGGCTGCCAAAATTGCGATTATTGTGGAGCGCAGTTTGCACAATGATTTTATGCAGGAATTTGACGTCACTAAAACCGAGTTTGAAAACACGCCGTTGACATTGGCTTGCCATCATTACACCTCTTTCCTGACAGCGACGGCTTGGTCAGAAAGCTATCCCGTGATTTTGGCAGCGCTACTGCCTTGTTTCTGGATTTATGCAGAAGTGGGGAAAGACATCGTGAACCAATCGGTTGCGAATAACCCGTACCAAGCTTGGATTGATACATATGCAGGTGAAGAATTTAATACAGCGGTACGCAATGTGATCGCGACCGTGGATAAAGTAGCGGCGCGCTGTGATGAAGATACTTTAGCGAAAATGCACGCGGCTTATACCATGGGTGCAAAACTGGAGTGGTTGTTTTGGGACAGTGCTTATCAACAACGTCAATGGTTCGGTTTAGACAACATTTAACCGATTAAAATCATTTATATCGTTGTAAAAAAGCCCCAATTAAGGGGCTTAGTCGTATATCGTATCGTCCGATATACTGTATGAGGCTCATCTCAAACTGATTGCATTAAAACACAAACGAGATCGAGTGAATACCTTTATCCATTAAAAAAAGTTAACCGCAATTAAAGCAATCAATGCCGGCACAGCTTGAATATAAATAATCTTTTTACTGGCGGTCAGCCCACCATAAATACCAGCCACCAACACACAGCCTAAAAAGAAATTCGCTAAAGGCAATGCGTAGCTTTCAGGTGCACACAACGACCACAATAAACCTGCGGCAAGAAAACCATTATAAAGACCCTGATTTTGTGCCAAGACCTTGGTCAGTTGAGCCTTTTCTAAACTATTACCAAATGCTTTTAAACCCGCGGGTTTATCCCACAAAAACATTTCAAGCACTAAAATATAAACATGCAATAAAGCAATCAATCCTACGAGCAGTTGTCCGATCATACTTTTTTCCTTTTTATTGTGTCTGAACTTAAACAGACCAACCGCGCGGCTGATCTGCTATTTTTTCCAATTATGGTTTTAACAATACTTTACCCTGACGAGCGCCCTGAGTCGCCTTCAGTGCAGCCGTTTTAATGTCATCAAAACTAAAAACACCCTCAACAGGTAAAGTCAGTTTCTTTTGTGTCGCAAGCGTTAACAGCTCAACAAACAACGCTTTTTTACGTTCTGCTGGCATTTCTTTATTGACCACACTTGCCCAAAAACCTTTCACCGTCGCTTGTTTGAATATCAAATCACCCGATGAAATCTGCATGGTTTCGCCCGTCATACTGCCAAATGAAACCAATAGACTATTTTCACTTAGCAAATTCAGCATCTCACCACTGGCCGTTCCACCGATTGAATCTACCCCAGCAATCAGAGCTTGATCCGCATGAATGGCTTTGACTTGTTGCTTCCAATCCTCCTGATCAGTTGCAACCACATGTTGGATACCTAAAGCCTGCATCTCAGCAATTGCATCAGTACGGCGTACTAGGTTAATGACTTGTAAACCACGTGCCCGTGCAATCATGGCAACTGTTTTACCGACTGCGCCATTGGCTGTATTTTGAATCAACCATTGTCCTGCTTGAACATTCACGAAATCTAATAACATCAAGGCACTAATCGGCATCCCGATCAATTGTGCTGCTGTTTCATCATCAATCGCATCGTTTAAAGCAATGATACTGTGTGCAGGGGCAATAAAATAGTCAGCCCAACTCCCATGGACACCAGCGACTGCTACACGTTGACCGAGTTTACTTTGATCAACGCCTTCACCGACTGCATCGACAATACCCACCGCTTCGCTCCCGCCAATAGCAGGTAAGGTCGGCTTATAGCCATAACTACCACGCACGGTCCAAACATCATGATTATGCATCGGAGACATGATAGTCTTGATACGTACTTCACCCGCTTTGGGTTCAGGTTGAGGCATATCACCTAACGCTAAAACGTCTACGGGTTCGCCAAATTGATGATGGATAATACTTTGCATAATTTATTCCTGTATCGGTTGTAACAGCTGTTGCGTGGTTTCTAAGGCCAAATGTAATGGTGCTTTGTCCTGTGCCAATTTGGTCATCAATGCAGCACCTAACCATAGTTGGTACATCACTTGAGCTGTTTTAAATGGGTCAAGATGTGTCGGAATCGAACCTTGCTGTTGCCCTTCTTGCAGCAATAAAGCCAGCTGTTGCGTCAGCCGATGCACACCTAAGTTCAAAATCTGTCGCATGTCTTCTGATAGATCAGAAACCTCTGCCGCGAGTTTCACAATCAAACAATTCTCTGCCCAACTGCCATAAATAGGATCGTCAATCCACGCCTGCCACAAAGCCATCAACCGTGCATAAGCACTTGATTCGCTCTGCTGCCAAAGTTGTTCCATTCGTACTTTATAGTCAGCCATATATTGTTCTAACAAAGCACAACCAAAGGCTTCCTTTGAAGCAAAATAATGGTAGAACGAACCTTTCGGCACATCACAGGCTTTTAAAATTTCTTGTAAGCCAACGCCGACAAAACCTTTACGTAATACCAATTCAAAACTGGTATCTAAAATGTGTTGTCGAGTTGCTTCACTCTTCATTGATCGTTTCATGTCCATACTATAAATTAATATTAGACCAGTCATCTAGTAAAGTTATGTATTTTTCTTCGCCTACACCTTAGCTGTAGATATCTGTGGCAATGAATGATAAAAATACAACTCGGTTAGCGTGAGACAGTGGTTATAAATGTGGTCTAACCGTCACAATTTGTCGTTTTAAATATTTTTATACCACTTGAACAATTTTAAGGCGCTATCATATAAGACCTGTTCAACAGTAAGATGCTGCTCAGAAATTATTTTAAATTTAGATGTACTGAATCTTCCAGCATTGCATTTAAATAGAATAATTGATGATGCATGGCATCAATGTTCAACGTCGTTTGATTTTCTATTTGCATATTATTGAGATGTTTTAATGAGCCAAAGTCATATTCGTATTCGAGGTGCACGTACCCATAATTTAAAGAATGTGTCACTCGATATTCCACGTGACAAGTTTGTGGTGATCACAGGGCTTTCAGGTTCAGGGAAATCATCGCTCGCATTTGATACATTATATGCTGAAGGCCAACGTCGCTATGTTGAATCGCTTTCAGCCTATGCACGCCAATTCCTTTCGCAAATGGAAAAACCTGAGGTTGATTCCATTGAAGGTTTATCGCCTGCAATTGCGATTGAGCAAAAATCCACAAGCCACAATCCTCGCTCAACTGTCGGCACGATTACTGAAATCTATGACTATTTGCGTTTGCTGTACGCACGTGTAGGCACACCGTATTGTCCTGAACATGACCTCCCGATGGTGGCACAAACCGTTTCAGAAATGGTCGATGCGGTCAAAGCGCTAGAAGAAGGCACCGCACTGATGTTGCTTGCGCCTGTGGTACGTGAACGTAAAGGTGAATACACTCAACTGTTTGAACAATTACAAGGTCAAGGTTTTGTACGTGCACGTGTCGACGGCGAAATTATTGATATTGATAGCCCACCTGAACTGGATAAAAAGAAAAAACATACTATTGAAGTGGTGGTGGATCGTTTTAAAGTCCGTGATGACTTAGGCAATCGTATCGCCGAATCATTTGAAACGGCGTTGCGCTTAGGCAGTGACATTGCCGTTTTATCGTGGATGAATGGAGAACACCCTGAACGTGTTTTTTCAGCCAAACATTCATGCCCTAAATGCGATCGTGCTGTGGCAGAACTTGAACCACGTTTATTCTCATTTAACAATCCATTTGGTGCCTGCCCTGTCTGTGATGGCTTAGGCACACGTAGTCATTTCAGCGCAGATAAACTGATTCCAAATCCTGAACTCGCGATTAGCCAAGGGGCGATCCGAGGTTGGGATAGACAGCGTCCGTATTACTACACCATGTTGCAAAAAGTCGCAGATCATTTTGGCATTGGCTTAGATGAACCGTGGAATACGCTGGATAAAGATACACAAAAGAAATTCTTACAAGGCACAGGCAAAGAGAAAATCGACCTCAGTTATATCGATGAGCGTGGTCGTAAACACAACCGTGTTCAAGCCTTTGAAGGAGTTTTGCCGCATTTAGAGCGTCGTTATCGTGAAACTGAATCGAATTATGTGCGTGATGATTTGGCACAATATTTATCCAATGCAGCCTGTGATGCTTGTGATGGTTCTCGTCTCAATGAAATCTCTCGTCACGTGCGTGTCAAAGATAAAACCATTGCCCAAATCACCCAAATGTCAATTGGAGATGCCGAGAATTATTATCAAGACCTCAGTCTTGAAGGTGCTAAAGGTGAAATCGCCGATAAGATCTTTAAAGAGATTCGTGAGCGTTTACATTTCTTGGTCAGTGTTGGTTTGAATTATTTGAGTTTGGCACGTTCAGCAGAAACCCTCTCGGGTGGTGAAGCACAACGTATTCGTCTCGCTTCGCAAATTGGTGCAGGCTTGATGGGCGTCATGTATGTGTTAGATGAACCATCGATTGGTCTACATCAGCGCGATAATGATCGCTTGTTACAAACTCTCGTTCGCTTACGTGACTTGGGCAATACCGTGCTAGTAGTTGAACATGATGAAGATGCCATTCGTGCTGCCGACCATATTATTGATATTGGACCAGGTGCGGGAATACATGGCGGCGTCATTATCGGTGAAGGCAGCTATGATGAAATTGCCAACAATAAAGACTCGCTTACAGGTCAGTATCTTTCAGGCAAACTGAAAATCGAGATACCTAAGCAACGTACCCTGTCACCACGCCCAGACGAATTTATCAAACTCTCTGGGGCAAGTGGTCATAACTTACAAAATGTCGATCTCACCATTCCATTGGGCATCATGACCTGTGTCACTGGCGTTTCAGGTTCAGGTAAATCGACCTTAATTAACCGTACCTTATTGCCGTTGGCTGCAACTCAGCTGAATGGCGCAACCACACTGACTGCCGAAAAATTTGATTCGATTGATGGTTTACAGCATCTCGATAAAGTAGTGGATATTGATCAAAGCCCGATTGGACGTACCCCACGTTCGAACCCTGCAACATATACAGGTTTATTCACTCCAATTCGTGAATTATTTGCACAAACGCCTGAAGCCAAAGCACGTGGTTATAGTGCAGGTCGTTTCTCGTTTAACGTCAAAGGTGGACGCTGTGAGGCCTGTGAGGGCGATGGCATGATCAAGGTGGCGATGCATTTCTTACCTGATATGTATGTACCGTGTGATGCTTGTCATGGCAAACGTTATAACCGTGAGACTTTAGAAGTCGGTTATAAAGGCAAGAACATTTCTGATGTTTTGGAAATGACGGTTGAAGATGCAGCAGAATTCTTTAGTGCGATTCCTGTGATTCACCGTCGCTTAGATACCTTAATGCAAGTTGGTCTGGGTTATATCCGTTTAGGTCAAGCTGCAACCACGCTTTCAGGTGGTGAAGCACAACGGGTTAAACTGGCGCGTGAGTTGGCAAAACGAGATACAGGTAAAACTTTATATATCTTGGATGAACCAACTACAGGTTTGCATTTCCATGATATCGCCAAGCTACTCGACATCTTGTATGAGCTACGCAACAAGGGAAATACCATTGTGGTGATTGAGCATAATTTGGATGTGATCAAAACTGCCGACTGGGTGATTGATTTAGGGCCTGAAGGTGGTTCTGGTGGTGGTCAAATCATCGCTGAAGGCACACCTGAACAAGTGGCTGAGGTTGAAATGTCACATACAGGTAAGTTCTTAAAAACGATGTTGAAGTAATTACTAGAGGGCTCGAATGAGCCCTTTTTTAATCATCTAACCGTGAAATCAAATAATCCATGTATCTTTTATGGAAAGCTGATTCTTGTCCTTTGGCTTCATAAACTTCAGCAATCATTTTTCTAATTTTTGAATTTAGTTCCGATTTCATAGATTGCTTAATCATTTTCTCAACAACTTGACTACTATTTATACGCTGAAAACGGTCATCATGTGGTATTTGTGCAAATAACACTTGCTCCCATTCACTCTTTGTCGCATTTTCCAAAGCTTGAACGTGCTCTGAGCTATAACTTTGGGTATCAATATATTGGTGGATTACATCAATTAATTTAGGTAAACCCTTAAATTCATTTTGTTTTTTATAAATTAATATAAAATCTTTGAATACATGTTTTACATTACCAAACATATCCATTTTATCAAAAGCATTCCTATTTTCTTCTAATTTTAATTCTATCCATTCCTTTATTTTCCGTTCAAGTAACGTTACTTTTTGGGCTTCTCCCAATTGTTCTAAAATGTCCAAGGCAAAGCTTAAATTATGTAATCCCTCTAATCCTATGACTTGCTCTGAAGCAATAAATAATTTCTCTGAGAAACTCTCATCTATAGATAGTCCCCAAAAATTATCAAATAACTTATTAAAATTAGCCTTTTTCTGATTATTTTCATCTGAAATCAGATCAGACTGAGCAAGCTTTTTTAACTCAGAAAAATCGACTCTATCTCTTTGTTCAAACCATTTTTTAAATTCGATTAACCACTCATCCTCACGATTGAATGAATAAGATACCTTTTGCAAACTTTCATAAGTTTGTTTTTTCCTATCCGACCAATTCTCTCGTTTCTGTTCTATATAATATTGGCAATCATCCCATCTATATTCTAACTGTTGGAAATCATGAATTAAGTAACCTTGTAAAATTCTTATTAAGATAATCTCTTTAGTTGAATAAGCAACTTCATCAGGTAATTCACTCAAAAAGTATTGGAATAATTTAATCACTTTTTGGAAAAATCTGAAATTATGAATCTCCAATTTGTCGGCAAACTCGATCATCAAATTAACAAGTTGATCATGAATGTTTTTAGCATTTTCCCGAATCAAGGGCTCAACAGAGTTGATGATAATTGTTTCATCAATTAACTTTTCTTTATAGTCCGCATACTTTTTCTTATTGTTACCCTCAGCTTTATCTTCATCTAAAATCAAAATAACCTGACAATTTCTTTCTAATTTTAAGTGGTTTGCTAAACCCATGACATCGTTAATATTCAGTTTATCAGACATCCGCTCAAAATCATCAAAGCAAATAATTGCATCTCTGACTTGCAAGAAAAGTAAAGACTCTAAGATTCTTGCGGAAGCACTAACACCATACTGAGATACTTTCATATCCCTAAATTGAGCAACTATATTTTTAAAAAGTTGGAAAAATTCAAATCTATTACTATCTGATCTTGCATGAGGATTAAGGCTTAACTTTGTACAAATCGTATTTTTTAAATCACTTAAATTTTCTATTCCAAAAAGAGAAATATAAGAATATTTGCGACAAGCAAAAATACTTTCACAACCAACTCTACTTGCTTCGTAATAAAAACTTTCCTTATCTTCTTTTTCTTTCTGCGTAACATCCTTTAGAAACTTATTCCAAAAAAATGTCTTACCAACGCCCCAAGGTCCAGTAATAGCAATCGCTGTTCCCACTTTCTCATTTTTTATATTGTGTTCTAGACATTCTTTTAATCTTTTTTCTTGTTCTTGAATATTCATTTTTGGCAACAACTTATTTATAGAAATTTTATAATAATTAAATATTTGAACTAATCAACCCTCCACTACATTCTTGCCTTTGGCTTTGGCTTTTAACAACGATTGATCTGCTTTTTCTAACAGCTTTAACCAACTCTCTGCACCAATAGCCACCCCGATACTGACAGAAACCTGAATTGACTTGCCAAGACTTGTAACAGCGATACTTTGCGTAGCGATCCCTAAGCGAATATTTTCCGCAATCGCTTTCGCTGCCTCCATTTGAATACTCTCGATCACGACCAAGAACTCATCACCGCCATAACGCACGATAAGATCAGAAGCACGCACATGTTGCTTGAGTTGATTAGCAACCATTGAGATCACCTCATCGCCAACCAGATGCCCGTATTGATCATTTACATACTTAAAATGATCAATATCGATTGCAAACACACATGTCTGAGATAGCGCATTCGGCTTAGCAGTCAAATCATTAATATATTCTTCTAATGCCAATCGATTTGATACACCCGTAAGCGTGTCGGTATTTGCAATTTGCTTGAGTTGCGACTCCATCAAATCACGCTGTTTAAGCATTACTTTTAATTTATTAATCGCTTCAAACAAGGTATAAAACTCATGTTTTGATTTCTGACGAGAAGGTGGTTCATGCATCGTATCCGATAAACCCAAAATCATCTCTCGTGCTTTAATCAAAGGACTAAACACCTTTCTCTTGGTATAGATCATCGTAAAAAAAGCAATCAACAGTGATAAGCTTGAAATCGCTAGAGTAAAAAAATACTGTTGTTTGGCCTTTTTATTCTGTTGCGTTGCGATATGGACACTGTAATCTAAAATATACTTTTGTAGATCCATGACCGTGGTGTATTTATCAACAATTTGTTCTGTCAGTTGCGTCCCTGTTAAAAAATACGCTTGATTATTTTGACTTTCATCTAACAATCTACGGATGATAGGTAATCCTTGCTCTAAGAACTCCGTTCTTACACGTAGGTGTAATCGGATGTAATCAGAAGTTTTCATATATTGCGGTTGAATTATATCGACCAAGGACCACAGATATTTAGCCTGATGCTCTGTTTGCAAAGTCCTAGCACGGTTTATATCAGAAATTTTTTCAGAAAAAGTAATCGGTGCCATAACATTAGACGCAACTCGTCCTGCCTGATCACGCATATCCGTTAGAATCAAAATAGAAATAAAATAATTCGACATCTTACTGTCTTTACTTTTCGACTGCGCCATCAACTCATTGAGAAGCTCACGGCTGTTATCCCAAACACTGAACATGGTTAAAATGGCATGATCAAGTTGCTGCGATGTGCGTTGAGACTGTGGTATTTCCGCATAAGCATCGACGATTTTACGCGCCTGCTCTAATTTTAATTTCAAATCAGTTTGGAGCTGTGCTGCGACTGATTTGAAACCCGCTTGATTTAAAGTCGATACTGTTTCATTAATCTGCTGATCAACGACCAATCTAAACTCAGCCAATTCCTGTTTATTTTTTTCTATTTCCTCTAATGTACTCGACATAACCTTATTTGCAGGTCCGCGCTCTCTAGAAATCTTATTTGCAGTTTGGACTAATGCACGTAAGCTGGTGATTTCAGTCAAAACCTGATTTGTTTTATTATATTCTTGAAAACTATTCAGAATTAAAGGAATAGAAATATATAGAATTGATAAGATAATGATCGCCATACAGACAAAAAGTCGAAGGCTGATTTGTTCTGAACGTAATTTAACACGTCTTAAGTTACGCCCCATAAACCCACCTTGTCTTTCTCAAAAAGCCATCCAGATTAATTTTTAAACAATCAATAATTTTACCTGTGTTCTCTCAACCACAGCAACTTTTCAATTTCCTCAATATCATTGATCAATTCACCTAGCAGTAAGACTATTGGATAAATAGATTCTAAAGATAAAAATTATCAATTTTACAAATTAAGATCATCCGCACATAATTTAATCAAGCCAAGCAATACCAGAATATGTACTTTTAACCCTCTAGGATGTTTTCTCCCCCAAGTATAAACATCCTATTTCCAAGCCCAACTTTTTCGTTAAAGTTGGGCTTTTTTTAAGAAAATATTTATTGCTTCTGTAACAATTTCAATTGTTGTAATGCTTGATAAACAATCGCTTTACGCGCGTCACCGTGCTCAGGCTTATTTATTTCCAGATTTAAAGAAAATGCAATCACCTGTCCATTCGGTTGTTCAATCCAGCCTGTCCACCAACCTACTTGCGGCGTTACATCCATACCCCAACCACTTTTGGCATAAATCTTAGTTCCATGAACTTCATCAACGGAGACCATCTGTTTCACTTGTTCTTGCACAGATTGGTCAAATGCAAGCTGCTTATTTGCCAGAGCATAAGCAAATTTCACTTCGTCAACGGGGGTAATCTTAAGCGGGCCAACCAACCAAAAATCATCGACTTGCGTTCCGATCTCAGTATTGCCAAAGCCAACGCGTTTTACTTCGTTCGCCATCAACTCTAACCCGATACGCCGAGCCAATTCCTGATAAACAGGCACTGCTGATGCCTGCATCGCCTCGGCTAAAGTTAAATCTTTTTCCCAGCTCGCAAAAGCACGCTTTTTGCCATCCCATTTAAACACTTCGTTGGGCGAACTTTTGTGATGCTGTATCCCAATCAGAGCATTTAACATCTTGAAGGTTGAGGCTGGAATATAAGCCGTATTCGATCGACTCAACGCATTGCCATATGCTTGAAGTGTTTGCCCATCATATGTAACAAATACGCCGACAGTTTGAGCATGTTGGAATAAAGAAGCGATCTCGGTTTGATCGTGTTTTTTTGACACGGCGCTTTGAGTTGGGGCGTGCAAATTTTGGCAACCTAGTAACGTCAGTCCAATCATTACAGATGTGCAAAGGCTAAGATGTTTTAGTATTTTTGGCATAAGAAAAGCAGAAGTCGAGTATAGATTTGATTACTATAAACCTTTTGTATTATTCGCTCTGTATTGTTATCTCATCTATAATAGGAAATGAACAGACAAAAAAAAGCTCAACCTTGGGGAAAGCTGAGCTAGTAAACTACAAATACACAAAGAAAATGTTCCGAGATCGTAAAATGCAAATTACCTATCTCTTGTTTCACATTATGTGAACTATACCTCACAATGTAAAACCGATTAAACAAATTACATTTAAAAATTTAATCGAAAAATTAGATTTAATCTTTAAATCATTTCTTTCTCAGTTTTTAAATTGATCATGATTTCTACAAAAATTGCTCGCTATTTTTTGTATATTTCATCGCAAAATTATTAAAAAAATATGTTTAAACCACACTTTTAATGGCAAAATTATGACACAAGCCAGCACAAGTTGAATGTAAAAAACGATTGAAGCAATCGAATTAACCAATCAAACAAATCTCATACAGCACTTAAAAATGATCTTTCTCCCTAGCATTAAACAATTATATCTATTTGTTAATTATAACTTTTATTGAGCGTTGACAACAAACTTTGCTTTTGTTTGTTTTTTAAACAAAATGTGGTCAGTGTTTCACCCTTCGTCGGAGGCTTGGATTTATGACATTGACATCATACTTTGTTACAATACAATGACCCCAACTTAACTCAATCACTGTTAAAGCTGGAAATTATTATGAAAAAACTCGGTTTAGCCACTGCTTTATTATTAGCCATGACCGGTGCTAACGCTTATCAAGTTGAAGTTCAAGGTCAATCTGAATTTCTAGATACTAAGCAAAATGACAAAGACTTTACTGGTGCTGGACAAGTAAGTTACTTCTTCAAAAATGTAGACACTTCTAAAGGTCCTTTAGCTGAAGCTGCGTTCTTAAACCATGCATCTAACGTTTCTGTTGCTTATAGCTTTGCGAAAGAAAGCGGTGATGAAATCGTAACTACAAAGAACGAATCTCTTGGTGCTAAAGGTGAAGCTTACATCCCTACACCTTACCTACCAGTTTATACAAGTGCTGCATATAGCCACTCTAAAACTAAAATCGATGGCAAAAAAGACAATGGCGATCGTTATGCATTAGAAGTGGGTGCAATGCTTTCACCTAATTTCTTAGTTGCTGTAGGTTATACTAGCATTGCTGACCAATTCGCTTTGGATGCAAACAGCGTACTTTCACGTGGTATTGCTAAATCAGTAGCTGAAGCACAAACTATTGGTCAAGACCAAGATGCAATCACTGCACGTACTAAATATGTAGGTAACATCGACGGTACTAACATGGCTGTAGGCTTTGAAGCTGGTCTTGTGTATGGTGATGACACTGCTTTCGAATTAAAAACTGACCTTTACCTAACGCCGAAGTTAAGCGTTGGTGCTTCTTACGCAGAATCTAGCTTTAACAAAGTTCGTGATTCAGCTTGGGGTACAAACGTAAACTACTTCATCACTCCAGCGGTTGCTGTTGGTGCAAGCTACGTTAATGCAAATGCAGTAAATGCTGACTTAGATACGCAAACTGTTGGCGTAAACGCGAAGTTCCGTTTCTAAGATTGAATCTATGCTCTATATAGAGCAGACGATACATCGTAAAAAACCAGTTCATTTGAACTGGTTTTTTATTTTTAAAGATCAAAGAGAAATAAAGTATCTCCCCTTTATCTTTATATTGAATTACATCTTTTTGTCTTCAATATTTAATGCACCAATGGCTAATACGGCTTGAGTACGGTTTTGTACCCCTAATTTACGAAAAATTGCAGTCACATGCGCTTTAATGGTGGCTTCTGAAACCTCTAACTCATAGGCGATTTGCTTGTTCAACAACCCCTCAGCAACCATCATAAGCACACGAAATTGTTGCGGTGTTAGTGATTGCAGACGTTCTGCCAAAGCGGTCTCATCGGCGGCTCTTGGATCAAAACCCGCATGTTTCGGTAAACTTGGCGGTAACCAGATTTCCCCTTCTAACACATGTTTAATTGCTTCACCAATATGGCTTGGATGTGATGACTTCGGAATATAGCCCATAGCACCATGTGCGATGGCACGCTGAATAATTGAAGCCTCTTCATGCGCTGATACCACAATGATCGGAATGGCAGGATATTGCGCCCGCACATAAACCAGAGCCGAGAAACCCGAAGCACCAGGTAGATTTAAATCCAGTAACACTAAATCTGGTTCTGCACCCTGTTCTAACCGCTTATAGAATTCGTTTACATCAGCCGTTTCTTGGATCTGCGCTTGTGGCAAACTGTAACGAACCGCTTGAATTAAAGCATGTCTAAAGAGAGGGTGATCATCTACAATTAAAATATTCATAAGCGCTATAAGCAATCTGCTGTTTTAGTACGTCACTGTACGGTGTTTATTAAAATTAACCTATCTAAGCCTATTTTTAAATAAACCATTGGTCAAGCACTCTGACATCTTTTATTTCCTTTTCCAGTAAAATAAATCAGATATTCGTATAAATCAGATCAAGTCAAATTTAACATTCAAAATTTTGAATAGAAACATAGAATTAAACCGCATTAAATTTCCAATTTTGCACGATTGGGCGATATATCTTTAAATCAGATAAGCTTGCAGTATTTGCTTATTTTACTGTGGTGCAGCGATATAGATAAATAAAAGCCATTGCTAATGAACTTTTATTTAGGCTATCACTATGTCCAATCGTAATACTGTTTCTACTCCCCTCAATATCGTTGCTGTTTCTGGGGGGTTAAATAGCCCATCAAAGACAGAGAGCTTAGTCCAAGCTATTCTAGATGAGCTTGCAGAAGCCATTCATATCAAAGTACATTTTGTGAAACTCAGTGAAATTGGGCCGTTATTAGGTGGTGCAATTTATCGAAATCAATTACCCCAACGAGTACAAGATGACTTGGCTGCGGTAGAAGCAGCCGACGCCTTGATTGTTGGCACACCTGTTTATCGTGCTTCGTTCACAGGATTATTCAAACACTTCTTCGATTTTGTCGAACAAACAGCATTGGTCGATGTTCCTGTTTTATTGGCTGCATCAGGTGGCAGCGACCGTCATGCATTGGTACTAGAGCATCAATTGCGCCCGTTGTTTAGCTTCTTCCAAGCGCAAACCTTACCCATCGGGGTCTATGCAACTGATCGTGATTTCACACCAGAATATACCGTCAAAAGTGAACAATTATCTGATCGCGTGACCTTAGCCGTTGCACGCGCTTTACCGATTCTAGAATGGGCGCCAGCCAAAGGACAACGCGCTGCGGTGATCAAAGCCAAAACCGAACAGGCCAATCAAAACCTAGGGATTAACAAACAGATTGAACAAGCAGAGGTTTTACCATCTGCGGCCGTTCCAGACTTAGATGCAGCCGAATCTCGCTTGCACCCCAAACCAGCAAAGAATTTAACCCACGTCGCATAAAATCAAAAATGTCTAGAGGGTAGAAAAATGACAACAACTTCAGCAATTAAATTCGCTTATTGGGTCCCTAATGTCAGTGGTGGACTTGTGGTGAGCAATATCGAACAACGTACCGATTGGAGCTATGACTATAATATCCGTCTAGCACAAGCTGCAGAGAAAAGTGGCTTTGAATACGCGCTGACCCAAATCCGTTTCACCGCAGGCTACGGTGCAGAAAATCAACATGAATCAGTCAGCTTTAGTCATGCGCTATTAGCCAAGACCGAAAAACTTAAAGTGATTGCTGCTATCTTACCCGGCCCTTGGAAGCCTGTACTTGCTGCGAAACAACTAGCGACTATTGACTATCTCACCCAAGGTCGTGTTGCGATTAATGTCGTCAGTGGATGGTTTCGTGGCGAGTTCGATGCAATAGGCGAGCCGTGGCCTGAACATGATGAACGTTATGTCCGCTCTGAGGAATTTATTCGTACACTCAAAGGCATTTGGAGCACGGACGATTACAGCTTTGAAGGGAAATATTATCAATTCAAAAACTACACCCTAAAACCAAAACCTTTGCAGAAACCCTCTATTGAAGTGTTCCAAGGAGGGAGTTCACGTGCTGCGCGAGATATGGCCGCACGCGTCTCAGACTGGTATTTTACCAATGGCAATAGCATTGAAGAAATCAAAAAACAGGTCGATGACGTTCATCACAAAGCCAAGCTTGCCCATCGACAAGTGAAGATCGGAGTGAATGCATTTATCATTGCCCGCGATACAGAGCAAGAAGCACATGCTGTGCTGAATGAAATCATCGCTAAGGCAAATGTAGCGGCAGTCAATGCCTTTGGAGACGCAACCCGTGAAGCAGGTGCTGCTGCACCAGAAGCTGAAGGCAATTGGGCAAAATCAACTTTCGATGATTTAGTGCAATATAACGATGGCTTTAAAACCAATTTAATCGGCACACCGCAACAAATCGCTGAACGCATTGTGGCGTTAAAACAGGTAGGCGTGGATCTTATTCTTTCAGGTTTCCTGCATTTTATTGAAGAAGTTGAATATTTTGGAGAGAAAGTACTGCCTTTGGTGCGACAGTTGGAACAAGAACAACGAAATCAACTAACCGCTAAATCGGCTTAAACTTAAATGGTATTTTGAATAAGAAGAAAAATAAAAGGTTGTGGCGCAAAAAACTACCCCCAAGACTCGGCTTGGGGGCTTTTTCTATTTATCCTTCAACACTGCTTGCTGTTGGATACACTGTTGCAATTAAGGCATCAACTACCGCTGGTTCAGCAAGGGTTGAAGTATCGCCCAAGCTATCCAGTTCATTCGCTGCAATCTTTCTCAAGATACGGCGCATGATTTTACCTGATCGTGTTTTTGGTAAAGCTGGTGCCCAATGCAAAGCATCTGGCGTTGCCACTGGACCAAGGACTTTACGTACCCAATTGACCAACTCTTTACGTAGCTCTTCAGACTCAGAAACATCCGCTTGTAAGGTCACAAAGGTACAAATGCCTTGTCCTTTAATGTCATGTGGCATACCAACCACAGCCGCTTCAGCAACTGCTTCATGGGCCACCAGTGCACTTTCAATTTCAGCAGTCCCTAGACGATGTCCAGAGACATTGAGTACGTCATCGACACGGCCTGTGATCCAGTAATAGCCATCTGCATCACGACGTGCGCCATCACCTGTGAAATAGCTATTTTTGAAGGTCGAGAAATACGCTTCAATAAAGCGTTCAGGATCACCCCAAATGGTGCGCATTTGACCTGGCCAAGAATCTTTAATGACAAGGTTACCTTCATTGGCACCTTCAAGTTCATTGCCTTCACCATCCACCAAAGCAGGCTGAACCCCAAACATTGGTCGAGTTGCTGAACCTGGTTTCAATGCAGTGGCACCTGGTAATGGTGAAATCAAAATACCGCCTGTTTCTGTTTGCCACCATGTATCCACAATCGGGCAACGGCCTTCACCGACCACTTCGTTGTACCAATTCCATGCTTCTGGATTAATGGGTTCACCCACTGAGCCTAATAAACGAAGGCTACTACGATCACTTTCACGAACATAAGCATCACCCTCACGCATCATGGCGCGAATCGCGGTTGGTGCGGTATAAAGAATGGTGACATTATGCTTATCAATCACATGGCCGATACGTGCCCATGTAGGGTATTGTGGAATGCCTTCAAACATGACCGTTGTCGTGCCATTACACAACGGTCCATACAGTAAATAACTATGCCCTGTAATCCAACCCACATCGGCCGTACACCAGTACACATCATCTTCTTTAAGATCAAATACTTCTCTAAACGTGGTATTTACATACACCAGATAACCACCAGTAGTATGTAATACGCCCTTCGGCTTACCTGTAGAGCCAGAGGTATACAGAATAAATAGTGGATCTTCCGCTTTCATTGACTCAGGTGGGCAGTGTTCATTCACTTCCATGATTTCGAGGTGATACCACAAATCACGTGCTTCATTGAACTGAATCGGATTGCCCGTACGATGCACCACAATCACATGTTCAACACTATCGGTACCTTCAATTTCTAAAGCAGCATCCACGTTTTCTTTTAACGGAATAATCTTGCCACCACGCATCCCAGCATCGGCAGTAATCACTAATTTCGCTTGGCTATCATCAATACGGCTGGCCAAAGAGTCCGGTGAGAAGCCACCAAAGACCACACAATGTACAGCCCCGATACGCGCACATGCCAACATGGCAATCGCCGCTTCAGGCACCATTGGCATATATAAAACGACGCGGTCACCTTTAACTATCCCATGTTTCTTGAGAACATTGGCAAAACGACAAACTTCATCGTGCAATTCAGCGAATGAAATGATTTTATGACGTGATGGATGATCACCTTCCCATATAATGGCAGGCTTTAATGGATTGTCTTTTAAATGACGATCCAGACAGTTAGCAGAGACATTCAGCTCCCCATCAGCAAACCATTCAATTTTAAAATGATCTGGGTCAAAACTGGTATTTTTGACTTGGGTAAATGGTTTCATCCAATCAATATTTTGTGCTTCTTCTGCCCAAAATGCATCAGGCTGTTCAATAGAATATTGATAGCGATTGAAATAGTCTGTTTCCGAAATTCTTGCCGTTTCTTTAAATTTTTCAGGCACTGGGTAGATTTCTTTCATAACTTATTACTTCCTTGGTCTTTTATCTCATACCCTAGATGTACACATCTATTTCTTGGGTATGCTTGTGCTTTCTTGCAGTATGGCGAGCATATACACGAGTAAACAATGCGGCTTTGGTCGTAGGAGTATTGTTCTTATACACCCAATCTAGTTTGAAAATTTATTTAAAATAATTTAAATATGAACGACTTGTCGATGGTTTTTATTCTCAAAATTGATCGTTATTTTGATCATTGACCCACGCTTAAGCGCGCGAATCATCATAAATACCGACCATGATGATCGTCTATTCAGCAACATTTTTTCCAACAATAATCATAAACGATTACGATGGTTTCGTTATAAAATAAACCGATAAAGCTGTTAGTAAATTTTTCATCCATGTTGGTCATACATTCATCATGATGGCTTTCTTGATCAACCTCCAAACGAAATAGAGACGTCCCCTTGGCAAACGAACAAATTAACTTGACGAGTGTCGCTAAAGATACAGGTACACTGATCCAACAAGCAGGCACAAAAACCTCAGAAACCGTATTGGCGCATACTGAAAAATACCATGAGGCATATAGTGCTATTGATAAAATGGTGCTGGTTTTTTGGGAACGCGTTCCTTATATCTGCTTGGCCATTTTTGTCTTTGTTTTGTTTTGGCTACTGACTAAATTTTTTAAATTCTTTATCAACAAAACCCTCAGTAATCGCTCTTACACGCGGCAAAACTTAGTCCTTGTGCTACATCGTGTCGGCAGTACTTTTATCTTATTTTTCGGCTTCCTGATCGCACTTGTGATCGCGATTCCGGGCTTTACTCCAGGTCAATTGATTGGCGCACTAGGGATTGGCTCGGTTGCGATTGGTTTTGCTTTCAAAGATATTTTCCAGAACTTACTATCTGGCATACTGATCTTATTAGGAGAACCGTTCCGCATCGGTGATGCCATTATTGTCAATGGGATGGAAGGCACCGTTGAAGATATTCAAATTCGAGCCACTTTTTTACGCTCTTATGATGGTCGTCGGATCGTGATCCCTAACGCGACGGTGTATACCAGTGCAATCACCGTAAATACAGCTTATCAGCAACGACGCTGTGAATTTGTTGTGGGGATTGGCTATGATGATGATGAACAAAAAGCCAAGCAAATCGTGTTGGATATTCTTAACAATGAACGCAGCGTCCTGAGTCAACCAAAGTTTTCGGTCAATGTGACTGCACTGGCAGACTTCTCAGTCAACCTTACTGTTCGTTGGTGGATTGATACCACAGAAACCGATATTCTGTCCTCTTCAAGTATGATACAAGCACAGGTTAAACAAGCATTTAGTGCCCAAGGAATTAATATTCCTTATCCGATCCAAGAGTTTAAGGTTCAGTCAAACCAAGTCGCTCAACTTCCAACAAACATGAAGCCTTCAGACAATCAAACGACCTAAAATATAAGAAATAGCGGTTTCTGTACGTAAAATACGGTTGCTCAAGCGCATCGCTTGGCAACCATTTTTTTTGAGCAGCTCAATCTCATACGGTATAAAGCCACCTTCTGGTCCAACGATCACAGTACATGCCTGTTGAATGGCATGCGGCATCGACTGGTCTGCATAAGGATGCGCTACATAGGCAGGTTTTTCGGCGCTAATCAAACTTGGCAGCACATCCTCTACAAAAGGTTTAAAGCGTTTATACATCTGAATTTCAGGCTCAACCGTATCGCCTGCCTGCTCTAGCCCCAAAGTGACATAGTCATTGAGTTGTTGCAAAAATGGGCTTTGCCAATAACTCTTATCCACCCGATAACTATGAATCAAGCTGATCCGCTCTACACCCAGTGTGACCGCATCCATGATGATGCGACGTAATACTTTCGGTCGTGGTAACGCAAGAATCAAATGCACAGGAAGTTTTTCAGGCACTGCCTCCATCTGAATCGGTTTCAACACAATCCGTTGCTCTGAAATATTCAAAACTTCAGTGAGATAACGCTGACCATGGCGAATGCCAACTTTTAGATGATCGCCAACATTCGGTTGAACATACTGTTTTAAATGTTGCAATTGACGTGGATTTTCAATCAACCATTGCTCTGCGCAAGCAGTTTGAGAGGGTTCAAGTAAAACGATGTTCATGATGCATCTGTTGCTTTCAAATAGTGATCGAGCAGTTGAATATGCTGTTGCAACGAACCTTGATTGCGTTGCAATACCACTTGAGCCTGTTCGATGAGTTGCTGACGTTGCTTTGAATCATCCAAACAGCCGAGAAGCTGCGCTGTCACCTGTTCAGCATTTTCCCCGACCAAAATTCCTCGTGCTATAACGAATTCATCGACAATGCTTTGGAAATTAAAATACCGAGGGCCTATGACAGTGGGCACATTCAACACCATCGGCTCTAGAATATTGTGCCCGCCACCGGGTTCATTCAGTGAACCACCAACAAAACTCGCCTGACTCATGGCATACCACAACCACATTTCACCCATACTATCGGCTAGAAAAACTTGGGTATTAGCCTCGA
Source organism: Acinetobacter sp. 3657 (assembly GCF_031456775.1). NCBI lineage: Bacteria > Pseudomonadati > Pseudomonadota > Gammaproteobacteria > Moraxellales > Moraxellaceae > Acinetobacter > Acinetobacter sp. 3657. The sequence continues at coordinate 263,302 of NZ_JAVDVH010000003.1, forward strand.
TACGCTGTCCTAAACTGCGACGCTGCGTATTTAAATTTAGATTTTGGCAAACTTTATAGACTTCATCAAAACGCTCAGGATGACGTGGCACAACGATACAGAGTAAATTTGGGTTTGAATTTAAATCTGGTTGAAGCTGCTTCAGTAGGCTCTCTTCTTCAGGCGCATGAGTACTGGCTAAAGTGATAATTTGCCGACCTGCCAATTGCCAATCTTGTTTTAATTGTTCGGCTTGCTCAATAAAATCAGTTGGTGCGGTAATATCGAATTTGATATTTCCCACCACTTGACTCTTGGTTTGATCTAAACCTAAATCAACATAACGCGCTAAGGTGGCGGAATCTTGAGACAACATCCATGTCAGTTGCTGCAACATCGGCTGGGTTAAGCGACGGACTTTAGCATAGCCTTTGGCTGATTTTTCTGACAGTCGAGCATTGAGCAAAATACAAGCAATCTGGTGCTGCTGTGCGGCTGCAATTAAATTTGGCCAGATTTCTGTTTCGACTAGCGCTAAAATTTTCGGTTGATACAGGGCAAAAAATTGCTTGAGCAACGATTTTTGGTCAACAGGCAAATAGACGGCTTGAAATAAATCCAGATAAGGTGCTTTTAGAAACAGGGACTTTGCGCGGGCTTGACCTGTCTTGGTGGTATTGGTCACTAGAACAGGATGACCTAATTTTAAATAATGTTCGATTAACGGCTGCGCTGCATTGGTTTCACCCACCGAGACTACATGAAACCACATTGCATGCAGATTTTTAGGCGGTTGAAAGGGACCAAAACGCTCAATACATTCTTGTTGAAATAGCGCATCACTTTCAGCACGTTGTTTTATTTTCCAACGATATAACGGCTTGAGACAAGCCAATAAAAAGTTATACCAAAATGGGGTTTGCTGTGCTGATTTTGCCTGCGCCATTCGAGACCATGATTCACAATTTGATTTCAGCTCATTATGCGGAAATTTATGAAGTTTTAACAGTTGAACTTTTTTGATGCGTATAGTGAGCAAATGTAGATTTTTTCTCTGCTCTTCAAATTATCTTTTAAATTAAGCTGTTTAATACATTAGCAAATTATTCATTTATGGCTCATTGATTTGTAAAATCTTGAACCTTGGATTTACAAATCAATCCGTTTGGTATTTCATCAAATCACGATGGATCTAAACGAATTTACCATAGGTTAAGAGTATAAAATGAGTCAAAACTTACATGAATTAGTGGTTCGTCTTACTGTCGAAGAAGACTGGAAAACCCTGAAAGCTGTTCGCCTAGAGTCTCTCCTAGATAGCCCCGATGTTTTCTCTGCCACTTATGCCACTGCTGAAAAATATAGCGAGTCGCAATGGCGTGATCGTGCGTCACACAAAACACAATACCAATATATTTTAGCAATTGAAGGAACTCGGGCTGTTGGTATTATTGGTGGAACACAAAACTCTGCACTTGAATTTAATGTAGTTGCGATGTGGGTCAAATCTGAGTTTCGTGGCTGTGGTATTGCAGACCTTCTGATTTCTGCCATTAAAGAGTTAGCAATTTCTAAAGGACATTATAGGATTGTATTGAGCGTGTCCCCACATAATTTGCGAGCAGTAAGTTTTTACTCTAAACACTGTTTCGTATTTATACCCGAGTGGGAATCTTTAGCGCTTAGTACAGGGGAAAAAAATCAAAAAATGGAATGTTTTCTCTCTCCACTGTCAAATGCCAAACGAGTTGATATAAATAACTAATACTTGCATTTATAATGCAGTTCAATTCTATTTATCTCAATCAATATCATCAGAATTTTTGCATTGATATCTTGGAATTCCACCGCACAACGAGAAAAATAAAAAGACTCATGCCATTTTAATCAATGACACGAGTAATCTTTAAAGCAACTTAAGCTTCTAACTTTTCAAATGCAGGATAGTCGGTATAACCCTCTGCATCAGCAGCATATAACGTTTGAAAATTCACCTGATTCAAGGGTAGATTATGCTCTAAGCGGTCTAATAAATCAGGATTTGCAATATAAGCCAACCCAAATGAGACTGCATCTGCTTGCCCTGTAGCCAAAATACGTTTCGCCGATGCAGGCGTTAATTTTTCATTGGCAATCCAAACACCGTTAAACTTTAAACGCAAAGCGGGCATTAAACTGTCTTCAGCTTCATATTCACGAGTGAAAATAAAGGCAACATTACGTTGATCCAGTTGCTCAACCACATAACCGAACGTTGCTAACGGATTTTCATCCGTCATATCATGTGAATCACCGCGCGGCGCAAGATGTATGCCGACTCGGCCAGCACCCCATACTTCGATAAAAGCATCCACCACCTGCAACAATAAACGTGCGCGGTTTTCAATTGAACCACCGTATTCATCATCACGTTGATTGGTACCACTTTGCAAGAATTGGTCGATCAAATAGCCGTTAGCCGCATGTAGTTCAACCCCATCAAAGCCAGCTGCTTTGGCAAGTTCGGCGGCATTTTTATATTGTGCAACAATCTCTTGAATTTCTTCATGAGATAAAGCACGAGGCGTCACAAATGGACGTTTAGGACGAAATAAACTCACTTCACCCGCAGGTTGAATCGCACTTGGCGCAACTGGGATATCGCCATCCAATAAATCTGGATGTGAAATACGCCCAACATGCCAGAGCTGAACCACAATTTTTGAACCCTGCGCATGCACAGCATCTACAATTTTATGCCAAGCCTGAGCTTGCGCTTGCGACCATAAGCCTGGTGTGTTGGCATAACCTGCTGCTTTAGGGCTAATTACTGTTGCTTCAGTAATGATTAAGCCTGCATTGGCACGTTGTTGGTAATACTCCACCATTAAATCGTTTGGAATACGCTCCGCACCACTACGTGCTCTTGTTAATGGTGCTAATACCAAACGGTTTTTAATCGTAAAGTCACCTACTCGTAATGCAGAATTTAGTTCAGCCATGATCGCCTCAACTTCACTTTTATCAACGTATTAAAGGTTGACCTTCTAAATACGTTTTTAGAGTGTTTGTTTCAAATGTTCGATGTATTGCTGAATCAAAGCTTCATTACGCGTGAAATATGACCACTGTCCATATTTTTCAACCTGTATCAAACCTGCCTGCTGTAATACAGACAAATGATTCGACATCGTCGATTGCGCAACTTTGCCTAAACGTTCGATGTGCCCTGCACATACGCCACGTTCAAAACTACCACCACATTGTTCAACGGGTAAAAATCGCTCAGGCTCTTTCAACCATTGCAAAATTTGTCGTCGTAATGGATTGGCTAGAGCCTTGCTTATAACATCAATATCCATAGACTCACCACGTTTCTCAACAAGCGAAGCTTCGTTCAGCACCTAGAATCAGTATATCGAAATTTTCAAATATTAATATCTATTTTTTTCGATATTAATATCATATTTTTCCGATTAACTTTTTGTGCTAAACGAACTTGCCGTTTAAATTAATTTTCCAAAGTCTCTTTGTTAGGAAAGAGATTTATAGACCCTGCTTTAAACTTGCTTCGATAAATCTATCTAGATCACCATCGAGAACCGCTTTGGTGTTTGAGTTTTCCACACCTGTACGCAAGTCTTTAATGCGTGAATCATCTAACACATAAGAACGAATTTGACTGCCCCAACCAATATCTGACTTTGAATCTTCTAAGGCTTGCGCAGCTTCATTACGTTTACTCATCTCTAATTCATAGAGTTTGGCACGTAACTGTTTCCAAGCATGGTCGCGGTTCGCATGTTGTGAACGCTGGTTCTGACAAGCAACTACGATCCCTGTTGGCGCATGCGTTAAACGCACCGCAGAATCCGTTTTGTTAATATGCTGACCACCTGCACCCGAAGCACGATAAGTATCCGTGCGGACATCGGATGGATTGATATCAATTTCAATATTGTCATCGATCTCAGGAGAGATAAACACAGCAGAGAAAGATGTATGACGGTTATTGTTACTATCAAATGGTGATTTACGTACTAAACGATGAACACCCGTTTCTGTCCGTAGCCAACCATAGGCAAACTCACCATCAACACGGATGGTTGCAGATTTAATCCCTGCCACATCACCGTCAGACACTTCCATCAATTCAGCTTTAAAACCGTGACGCTCGATCCAACGCAGATACATACGTAACAGCATCGATGCCCAATCTTGCGCTTCAGTACCGCCAGAGCCTGACTGAATTTCGAGGAAGCATGGATTTGGATCCATTGGATGACTAAACATTCGACGGAATTCAAGATTGGCCAATGCTGTTTCAGCACTGTCTAATTCACTTTGCACATCAAGCAATAAGCTTTCATCATCCGCCTCAACAGCGAGGTCAAGCATGGCTTTGGCATCATCAAGCTGTTCCGCCAAACGGTCAAACACCCCAAGCGTATTTTCTAAACTGCCCTTTTCTTTAGCGATGGCTTGCGCGCGGCTTTGATCATTCCAAATCTCAGGGTCTTCTAACTCTCTTAAAACTTCTTCTAAACGCTCAGCCTTTAGATCGTAGTCAAAGATACCCCCGTAGTGTTTGGCTACGATCAGATAAATCTTTCAATTGGTTTAAATACGGATTAATTTCCACGCGTCTCGTCTCACAATGTTTTTTCACTCAATCGATCATTTTAACATAAGTGTTTTACACTACACAGCCTCTGTGATTCGAACAGATTTCCTTATTGCTGATTTCAAAATAATCCTTTTTTCCTTATTGATTTTATTATTCTTAAACGACACATTTAGCGACAATAGTGTTTATGAATTACACGAAAAATACTAAAACACACAATCTACCCTAAGTTTTAATAAATCAAAACATTAATATTTATCAATTAAAATCAATATATTAAACAAACTAAATTACACTTCACTTACATTCGTACCATTTGTTTACCGACTTAGGATTGACGCATCGTTTTTTTAGCCTAGACTGGAAGTTGTAACAAAACATGTAATCGAAATTTCATTTGGTTCATTATCTCAAAGGGGCATAACCATGAAAAAATTAGCAATTGCATCAGCACTTTTATCTGCACTTGCAGTAACAGGGACTGCTCATGCTTATCAAGCTGAAGTTGGCGCATCGGTAGGTTATATCGACCCTGATAAAGGTAGTTCAGGCAGTGACTTCGCGATTAACGGTAAATATTACTTCAATCCTGTACAAACCCGTAATGCACCACTTGCCGAAGCAGCATTTTTAGATCGAGCAAGTAATGTAAGTGCTGAAGCGTCTTGGAAAGATAAAGGCGCGACTGACGACAATACTTACGGTGTTGGTGTCGAATACTTTGTTCCTAACTCTGATTTTTATCTTAGCGGTGATGTAAGCCGTAATACGTTAAAGCTGGATCATGCACGAGATATCAAGACCACTTATTACAGTGCTGAAGTCGGTTATCTACCAGCACCAGGTTTGTTGCTTGCAGTCGGTGCGAAAGGCTATGACAACAAATTTGATGATGGTGTTGATCCAACCATTCGTGCTAAATACGTAACTCAAGTGGGTGGAAATGACATCAACTTAGAGGCAGGCGCAGCATTCGGTGATTTGGATGAGTTTAATCTCGCAGCTGACTACTATATTGATAAAACACTCAGTGTCGGTGCTGATTACTACGACAATGACCTATCAAAGCAACGTGAATTTGGCGTAAATGCACGTAAATTCTTTAATCAACAAATGAGTTTAGAAGGACGTGTTGGTTTCGGTAAAGACAGAACTGTTGCCAAAAATGACTACAATACATTTGGTGTTGCAGCAAAATACCGCTTCTAATCTAACCAAAGATATAAAAAATCGCCCTTAGGGCGATTTTTTATTGTGTTAAATGTACCACTTGCAATTGCAAGCTAGTATTTCCATTATAGATATTACGTTCTAGGGTATAAACCAAATCGACATAGCCCAACATCGGATTAAATTCAAAACGATCAACTGCATTAAAAGCAATTGCATCAACAGATTGCTGCCCAAGTGAAACTTTTAATTTCAAATGTTGGTCTTTCAACCAGCGATAGTCAATCACTTTAAAGCGACCTTCAAACTGAGGCAGCGGAAACTTTTGCCCCCACGGTCCAAGTTGTTCGATCCAATCCAATGTGGACAAATGTAAAGCTGAATCAACTAACTGACCGTCTGTCCACAATGTCGCTTGAAATAAATCATCATCCATTTCAGCGATAGACTGAGTAAATACTATTTTGAATTCATCAAAATCTTGCTTTTTCAGGGTCAAGCCTGCTGCTGCTGCATGCCCACCAAAATGACTGACCAAGTCAGGGCGCTGTTCCGCCACTTGTTCAATCATGTCACGGATATGAATCCCATCGATGGAACGCGCAGATCCTTTGATATGAATACCATCTTCATCAGGGGCGAATACTAAACTTGGGCGATAAAATTGTTCTTTTAGCCGCCCAGCGACGATACCAATCACACCTTGATGCCACTGCTCATCAAACATCACCAAAGCTGCTGGCAGATGTTCGGTTTCAAGCTGAATATGTTGCAAAGCCGTTAATGCTTGTTGCTTCATTTCAGTTTCAACCTGACGACGTTCGATATTCAGTTGATTGAGTTGTTGTGCGATCGGATAAGCGGTTGCCAGATCTGGTGCTAACAAGCATTCAATACCGATACGCATACTTTCCATACGCCCAGCCGCATTAATTCGTGGTCCGATGACAAACCCTAAATCTTGCGCGCGTAATGTTGCGGCATCGCGTTTGGCAATATCCAGTAAAGCCAAAATTCCGGCACGACATTGCTGCTGCTGAATGCGCTTTAGACCCGTATCAATCAATATTCGATTGTTATAATCCAAAGTTGCCACATCCGCATAAGTGCCGAGTGCGACCAAATCTAAATATTGGGTGACTTTACAGCTACTTTTACCCTGCTGAGTACGAGCACTTGCTAGTTTGGCCAACACATAAAAGGCAACACCCACGCCGGCCAATGCTTTACTCGGAAAATCACAACCCAATTGATTTGGGTTGACCACCGCCTCTGCATTTGGCGTCGCTTTTGTGGTCAAGTGATGATCGGTAATAATCACTTGCATTCCCAATGCCTGTGCTGTTTCTACCCCTGCATGACTGGAAATACCATTATCGACTGTAATCAGTAAATCAGGCTGATAGCTTTGTTGTGCCAGCTCAGCAATCTTTGGGGTAAGCCCGTAACCATATTTAAAACGGTCGGGCACGAGATACTCAACGTCTGCACCCATTTCCCTTAATACCAAAACCATCAACGCCGTACTGGTTGCACCATCGGCATCATAATCACCGATAATGACAATTTTTCTGTGCTGATCAATCGCATGATCAATCAGTTCAACGGCAGTATCTAAGCCTTTTAAATTGGGTGAAAGTAAATGCTTTAGCTTTAGCTCAAGTTCTTGTTCAGATTGAACCCCTCGTCTCGCTAAAATTTCAGCCATAAACGACGGTACGCCCTGAAACTGTTCAGGGCGTGTCAGAAAAGGCCTTTGTTGAATCTGCATTTTGGTCATTTATGGCATCAAACGTTGGATAATCCAAAGTCCATTTTGTTTTTCATAACTCAAACGATCATGTAACCGATTCGGTCGTCCCTGCCAGAACTCATAATAGTCAGCCACTAAACGATAGCCACCCCAAAATTCTGGCTTGGCAAGTTCACCCTGCTCACCGATCTGCTGCTGCAAGTCTTGGAAACGTTGCTGTAACTCGTCGCGGCTGGCAATTCGTCCACTTTGCGGTGTACTGATATGGGCTGCAATCTGGCTATCACGTGGGCGTTTGTGATAATACTCGGCTGACTCTTGTTCAGAAATCTTGATCACCTGTCCGCTAATCCGTACCTGACGCTCTAAGCTCGGCCAATAAAATAACAATTCGGCAAAAGGATTCTCAGCAAGGTCTACACCTTTTTGACTGTCATAGTTGGTATAAAAGTCATAGCCTGCTTCCGTTGCACCACGCAACAGTACGGTACGCACATGTGGTCGCCCTTGGGCATTTGCCGTTGCCAAAGACATGGTATACGGCTCATGTAAATGTGCAGCCAGAGCATGATTAAACCAGTTTAAAAACTGAAGATGAGGATGATCACTAATTTGTGCTTCGTGTAACTCACCTTGTTCATAGCTTAAACGTAATTCACTTAAGTCTTTAATCACATCACTCATGCCGACTCTCCACTATGCAACTTGGGCTTGGGCTCGTACTGCATCAGCCAATTGATGCGCTAAAGTTTCAACTTCTTGTTGTTGATCACCCTCAACCATCACCCGAATCACAGGCTCAGTCCCTGATTTACGTATCAAAAGTCGCCCACGTCCTTTCAATTGTTGCTCAGCTTTTTCAAACTCGGCAACCAAAGCGGGAATCGAATATGGATCAATCATCTGCTGTAAACGTACATTGACCAGTACTTGTGGGAATAAATCAAAACCTTCGACCAACTCATGTAAAGCTTTGCCTTGTTCGACCATCACTGTTAACACTTGCAATGCTGCGATAATTGCATCACCCGTGGTGCTCTTATCCAGTGTCAGAATATGACCTGATGGCTCACCGCCAATCACCCAATCATTTTCTTCAAGCGCTTGTAAAACATAACGATCACCTACACTCGCACGGACAAAACCGACATTGGCTTTTTGCAATGCCAACTCAAGTGCCATGTTGCTCATCACTGTTCCAACCACCCCTATCGGCTTATTTTTCGCCTGTGTCGCTAGGATATATAGAATATGATCACCATCAATCAACTGACCATTTTTATCTACCATCACGACGCGGTCGGCATCACCATCAAAAGCAATACCTAGATCAGCGTTATGTTCAACAACTGCTTTCTGTAAATGTTCAGGATGAGTAGAACCACAATTTTCATTGATATTTAGACCATCTGGTTCGTTATACATCGAGATCACTTTAGCACCCAACTCACGGAATACTGAAGGTCCTACGCTATAAGCAGCGCCATTGGCACAATCCACCACAATTTTTAAATTACGCAAATCAAAATGGTACGGGAAAGTCGACTTACAAAATTCGATATAGCGTCCATTGGCATCTTTTACCCGAACGCTTTTGCCTAAACTCGCATTGTCCTCAATTTGAAGATCATTTTCTAATTCTTGGTTAATTTGCTCTTGCAATGCATCGGGAAGCTTTTTGCCTTCACTCGAGAAAAATTTAATGCCATTATCATAATAAGGATTATGTGATGCTGAAATCACAATCCCAGCATGAGCATGTAGTGCACGGGTTAAATGGGCAATGGCTGGCGTCGGTAATGGACCTAATAGATGTACATATACACCTGCTGCATTAAGACCTGCTTGTAGAGCCGCCTCTAAAATATAACCTGATAAGCGTGTATCTTTGCCCAAAACAACAATTGGCTTATTTTTCGGACTGGTGCGTTTTAATACTTTTCCAGCCGCAAAACCTAATTTCAATGCAAACTCAGGAGTAATTGGCATTTGTCCAAATTTGCCACGAATTCCATCAGTACCAAAATAACTCATTATTTACTCACTTTCTTATCTTTTATATGGATTGTAACCATATCTTTTTCATGTTATTCACTTTACACCAAAACCAAAAAACCGTCAGTGAACTGACGGTTTTTCAATCTAAATAATTACCAAAAATCAACCAATACGATAGTTAGGTGCTTCTTTGGTAATCGTCACGTCATGCACATGTGATTCTTGCATACCCGCAGAGGTGATCTTCACAAACTTCGCGTTTTGCGCCATTGCTTCGATATCCGCTGAACCTGTATAGCCCATAGATGAACGTAAACCACCCATCATTTGATGCACAATCGCACTCATTGGACCTTTATAAGGTACACGACCTTCAATACCTTCAGGAACAAGCTTTTCTACACCTGCTTTGGCATCTTGGAAATAACGGTCAGACGAACCTGAAGCACCAGACATCGCACCTAATGAACCCATACCACGATAGGCTTTATAGTAGCGCCCTTGGAAAAATTCAACCTCACCCGGCGCTTCTTCAGTACCCGCCATGAGTGAACCTACCATGATCGTGCTTGCACCCGCAGCAATCGCTTTCGCCATATCGCCTGAGTAACGAATACCACCATCAGCAATCAAAGGAATCTGACCTTTTAAAGCACTGGCAACATTATCAATCGCAGACATTTGAGGAACGCCAATCCCTGCAACTATACGGGTAGTACAAATTGAACCTGGGCCAATACCGACTTTCACAGCATCTGCACCAGCATCAAGTAATGCCAATGCTGCATCACCAGTGGCAATATTGCCGCCAATCACTTGAACTTGTGGGAAGTTTTGTTTAACCCAACGCACACGTTCAATCACACCAGCAGAGTGGCCATGTGCCGTATCTACGACAATGACATCCACACCAGCTTCAACCAACGCTTCTACACGTGCAGGTGTTTCAGCACCCGTTCCAACCGCAGCGCCCACGCGTAAACGACCGAGTTCGTCTTTACAGCTATTTGGATAAAGCTCAGCTTTACGGAAGTCAGTAACCGTGATTAAACCTTTCAGTGCATTGTTTTCATCAACCACCAATACTTTTTCAATACGATGTTTTTGAAGAAGTGCTTGAATATTTTCTTTCGATTCGCTTTCAAGAACCGTTACTAAGCGGTCTTGACCTGTCATGATGTTGCTTACAGGTTGCTCAAGATTGGTTTCAAAACGCGTATCACGCCCTGTCACGATCCCAACCACTTTGCCATCTTTCACCACTGGCACGCCACTAATGTTATTGGCTTGCGTAATCGCAATCAATTCACGAACAGTGGTTTCAGGTGTAACAGTGATTGGATCTTTCACCATCCCCGCTTCAAATTTTTTCACACGGCGTACTTCAGCGGCTTGCGCTGCAATATCCATGTTTTTATGCAAAATACCAATACCACCATTTTGCGCCATCGCAATCGCCATACGTGACTCAGTCACTGTATCCATTGCAGCCGAAACGAGAGGGATATTAAGTTGAATTCCGCGAGTTAATCGTGTCTTTAGAGAGACATCTTTTGGGAGAACAGTTGAGTAGGCAGGAAGTAATAAGACATCATCGAAGGTTAACGCTTCTTGAACGATGGTCAGCATAACAATCTCACTGGTAATTTCCGTGAGCTATTATAAACAAATTTCGCTGTATTTTTCATTTTCTATGATGAAATAATTTTTACACCATTAAATCTTTGCTATTTCGCCCACAATTCTGCATGCCACCCCGATCACCACCACACATTTCCGATCATTTTTAGAGACAAATTGCCTGCTCACTCAATTTAAAAATAAATGTTTTGGACATTTTAAAAAAGCTCTTTTTTAAATACAATAATTCTCATTATCAAATCCAACTTCTGCTTGTCTAGGCTGACTCACTTATGCGACCATCGCAACGACTCCCATCTTCACCCACCCTCTTAGCGCTTGCTGTTTTTACAGCGATGACCACAACGCATGCAGCAACTGCGACTCCCCAAAGTAGCGAATCAACCAATATCCTGCCCACAATCGAAATTCAGGCAGAACAAGAGCCTACATCAAGTTACGTGGCCACCAAAGCCAGCTCAGCGTTAAAGTCAAATGACCCGTTATTTAAAACAGCTCAGTCCGTTAGTGTGATTACCCAAGAACAATTAGAACAGAAACAAGCCTCTACGCTAGCCGAAGCCATCAATGGGGTTGCGGGTGTGGTATCAGGGCAACTTGGACGACGTGGCTGGGATGATTTTATTATTCGCGGGCAAAACTCATCAGATCAGGTGTTTATTGATGGATTACGCCAAGGACAAAGCACTTTCGTTGCCACCGAAATTTCAGGTATGGATCAAGTCCAAGTTTTAAAAGGTCCTGCATCGGTCAATTTTGGTTTGGTACAACCGGGTGGCATGGTCAATATGGTGACCAAGCGCCCCCAAGCAGAAAGTTTCTATCGCGGAACATTGACCTATGGCTCAAATCAACTCAAACAAGGTACATCTGATCTCAACTACAGCCCGAATAATAGCGATAAAGGTGCTTTTCGTATCAATGCCCGAGTTGCGGATCAAAACGATCCAACTGATTTTGTCTATTTTAAAAATTATTATATTTCACCTTCTTATAATTTTGATTTAGGTGAAAATACGGATTTATCGGTGATTGCCAGTTATCAACATCGTGAATATATGCGCCAACAAGGCTTGCCTGTTATGGGTACTTTATTGCCGAACCCGAATGGCTCATTGAACAGTAAATTATTTATCAGTGAACCTGCACATGGTGGTTACGATGCGGATGTTTACCGTGTCGGTTATAATTTTGCTCATCAGTTTGAAAATGATTGGCAATTCAAGCAAAATTTTGCCGTACAAAAAACCGAAATGCTAGGTCCAGCAGTGTTTGCAGCAACAGGTAAAAACTTTTGGGCGAAAGATAAAGATGGAAAAATTGATTACACCACGATTCAGCGCCAAGGGCGCTACCAAGACGTGGATAATCTAAACTTTGCGATCAACAATCAGCTACAGAAAACCTTTAAACTAGCCAATATGGCGCATGAATTGACTGTTGGTGTCGATGCCATGCAAGAAAAAAGTGATTACATTAATAATCGCTGTACAGTCGGCAATTTGAATCTATATAAACCGCAATATGATACCACCGTGGTTTGCCCTGAAACGCCAACCAATCATGATATCAATCGTCTCAGATATACTGGCTTATACCTACGTGATCGAATCCAACTCAATGATCAGTTGGTTTTAAATCTTGCTGGACGTCATGATTGGGCAGAAACCAGCAATACCAATTTGATCAAAAACACTGAGACAACACAATCTGATAATGCCTTTACAGGTAATGCTTCTCTGCTGTACAGCATTAACGATCTGGTTGCACCTTATGTCAGTTATGCAACGTCCTTCTTGCCCGCAACAGGAACGGATTTTTATGACAATGCCTTTAAGCCAGAGAAAGGAAAACAAATCGAAGTCGGTTTAAAACTGCAAAGTCCCGACCAACATATTCAAGGCAGCATTGCATGGTTTGATTTACGCCGCCAAAATGTTTCTGTTACCGACCCAATAAATAGTGGTTTTAAAGTACAACGTGGCGAACAAATGACACGTGGGGTCGAAACTGAAATCGCCGCTCAGCTCTTTGATCAGCTCAAAATCACAGCCGCTTATACGTATACACCTGACGCTGAAACCAGCAAAGATACCGTAGCCAATAATATCGGATTGCGGATCGATAATATTCCCAAACACAGCTACAGTCTTTCTACCCGTTATCGTTTTGAACCGAATTCTGATATAGGCTGGTATGTGGGTGCTGGCTTGCGAGGTGAAACGAACAAAAGCGTCAATGGTTTATCTGTGGATATCCCAAGCTACACATTATTTGATACTGAAGCGGGTTATGATGCCGAACATTGGGGTGCACAATTGGCGATCCGCAATATGTTTGACAAAGATTATTATGCTGGTGCGCTGAATGAGAATCTAATTACTTTAGGCAATCCACGTCAGATTAACTTTACGGTGAAGTTTAAATATTGATCTTTTGATTATAAAAAAACGCACGCTAGAGCAGCGTGCGTTATCAGGATCACAACTTTAAAAGAAATAATGCTGCACCAAAGCCGATAAACCGATAATTAAGAAAATTGCTGCGCCAATCTTATGGATCAAAGCAATCGGCAAACGTTCAGCCAATTTATTACCAATAAATACCGCAGGTGCATTGGCAATCATCATGCCTAAGGTTGTGCCGAGCGTGACCCAAAAAATACTGTCAAAACGGGCTGCCAATGCGACCGTTGCAATTTGGGTTTTATCGCCGATTTCTGCCAAGAAAAATAAGATAAATGTTGCACCAAACACACCAAATTTTTGCCATTTATTGATATTTTCAGTTTCATCACCCAACTCATCTGGAATCAACATCCAAATTGCCATCCCAATGAAACCCAGTGCAAGGATCCACAATAAGATCTCAGGACTCAGGACGGTGGTAATCCATTGCCCAAGTACAGCCGATAAACCATGATTAATCAATGTTGCCAATAATATAGCAATGAGAATCGGAATCGGTTTCCGAAAACGTGCGGCAAGCAATAAAGCCAGAAGTTGAGTTTTATCGCCCATTTCTGCAAGGGCAACGATAGAAGTCGAGATGAGAAATTCATACATTGTTGAATGCTCTGGCTAGCAAAATATACCGATGACCTATCCCTCCTGCTAGCCAAAATCAAATAGATTGATTGCAGAGTGATAAATCAAAGGTCTTGCCAACAAAAGCACAGCTAAAAAGCTGTTTTTGGTTCTTTGCTATGATGACCATGTTCTGTTGAACAATTATGTTGATCATCACCTCTTTACTTTGCGTAAAGAGCGGCTACTCCCCAATGAAGTGATTTTATTCTAACAAATCCATTGTCGATTTAGAATCGCTAAATTTAGATTTTTTGATACCACCACAGTACACATCTGAAAAGCCCCAATAGGCATGCAAAAACGACATTGCCGCCAATAATACCCATACTTCCCCAACCGCTGGTGCTACCAGCATGCTGCGCTTGATATTCCATTGTCATCGCCACGGTCGCAAGTAACACCTCCAAACCCATTACCGCATAAAGAATCCATTCCCATGGAAAGTGTAAGTAACTCACCCACAACCCCATCAGCACAAAAGCAATCAACACGAGCGGTAACATCACTTTATAAATCGCGAGCATCTCTACTTCCTGTTTAAACGTATTGAATCCTGATGATTTATTCTAAATAAAACAGCGCTCAAATAAAGTCTGATATTTTAAATTTCCCAAAAAGAAAACCCCGCATAAGCGAGGCTCTCTACATTCAAAATATTTACAGCAATAAACTGCGAATATCTTTTAACAACTTGGTGAGCTTATTACTAAAACGTGCCGCATCCGCACCATTGATCACACGATGATCATAAGATAACGATAGTGGCAACATTAGGCGCGGATCAAATTCTTTGCCATTCCAGACTGGCTGCATGGTTGCAGGTGAAATACCCAAAATTGCAACTTGAGGCCAGTTGACCAGTGGTGTAAATGCCGTACCGCCAATTGAACCTAAGCTGGTAATAGTAAAGTTCGCACCTTGTAAATCTTTCGGTGACAACTTACGATCACGCGCTTTTTGGCTCAGCTCAGCCAATTCAGTGGCAATTTGCTTAATCGACTTCTGGTCAGGATTGCGCAATACAGGAACGGTTAATCCATCTGGCGTTGCAACTGCAATGCCCATATGAATTTCATTACGTAATAGTACTGATTTTTGATCATCCGCCAAGTGTCCAGCAAAATAAGGCTCTTCTTTCAGCAAGTGTGCAACCGCTTTGGCAATGAATGCCAAGATGGTTAAGCTAAGACCCTGCTTTTTGAAACCATCTTTGAGTTCACCACGCCACGCTTCTAACTCAGTAATATCCGCTAAATCAAACTGCGTGACTTGAGGAATAAAGTTATTCAATGACAACTGCGGAACAGAAACTTGCTGCAAGCGCGTCATCGCTTTAACTTCACCGCCACCGAAGGCATTAAAATCAGGTAAAGCTGGCAAACCAAAAGCCGCTGGTGCAGCTTGAGTTGTTGGACTTGTTGGCGCTGTAGTTAATCGAGTTTTTACATATGCAAAAACATCGTCTTTCATCACACGGCCATGCTCACCCGAAGCTTTGACTTGCCCAAGTACCACACCCAATTCACGTGCCAACTTACG
Source organism: Acinetobacter sp. 3657 (assembly GCF_031456775.1). NCBI lineage: Bacteria > Pseudomonadati > Pseudomonadota > Gammaproteobacteria > Moraxellales > Moraxellaceae > Acinetobacter > Acinetobacter sp. 3657. Next base: position 279,077 of record NZ_JAVDVH010000003.1, read on the forward strand.
CACCGCTGGGCCAGCATAAACCTTGGCATTGTCTGCTTCTTGTGCTTTAGTTAACTTATCTGTTTGTGTTGCAGCAGTAGGCGCTGATGCCGCCACTGCAGGCTGCGGTTTTTCCGCGGCTTTAGGCTCTGCCGAAGGAGTGGTCTGGATCTTTGCTGCGGCTGGCGCAATTGTCTGACCACTGACTTCAACCGTTGCCAACGGCATCCCTTGGCGCACATCTTGATTCAATGTCACATGAATGGCTTTCACGATGCCAGCAGATGAACTTGGTACTTCAACCGAAGCTTTGTCCGACTCGACCACGCATAAACTTTGTTGTGCTTCTACATGATCACCGACATTGACCAAAATTTCAGAAACAACTGCCTTATCTACACCAAGATCAGGCACTGTGATTTCAACGTCACCTGTTATGGTACTGGTTGATGCAGGCACTTCGGCTTCAGCAGGTTCAGCTTGCGGCGCTGACGCAGTTTCAGTGGTTGTTGTTTTGACTTGAATCAATACAACCCCTTCTTTAACACTGTCACCTTCTTTAATCTGAATCGATTCAACCACACCTGCGACCGAGCTTGGCACTTCTACTGTGGCTTTGTCTGACTCAACCACTACGATGCTTTGCTCAGTTTCAATCTGATCACCAACTTTGACCAAAATTTCTGCAACCAATGCTTTTTCAACACCAATGTCAGGCACTTTCACATCAACCACTTGCGTCGCAGTCGCTGTTTGAGCCGCCACAGGTGCTGGTTGAGTTTCAGTTTTCTCAGGTTGCGCTTCCGCTTTCGGACTTTCAGACTTTGGTGCTTCAGTAGCCGTCTCTTGTGCAGCTTGAGATTCTTCCTCAAGCTCAATCAGTGCAACGCCTTCTGTGACTTCGTCACCTTGTTTTACCAAAATGCTTTTGACGACCCCTGCGGCGGTACTTGGTACTTCAACCGTTGCTTTGTCTGATTCTAGAACCAAAAGGCTATCCTCAACTGCAACGTGATCACCCACTTTTACCAAGATTTCTGCAACAAGAGCCTTATCTACGCCAATATCAGGTGCTTGGATTTGCATGATTATTTCCCCTCACCTGTTTGCGCTTCATGGTATTCAGCAACTGCCTGAACTTCTGGATGCGCTTGTGGAGCCCAAGCCACTGGACGATCGGTATCTAACTCAAAGTTAGAAATTGCATCTTTAACTAAACGGGCATCTACTTCACCTTCGTCAGCTAATTTTTTCAACGTCGCAACAACGATATGCGCAGCATCAACACCAAAGAAACTACGTAAGTTCGCACGTGTATCTGAACGGCCATAACCATCTGTACCTAATGCAACAAATGGACGACCATCAGGAAGATATGCACGAATTTGTTCGCTGTACGCACGCATATGGTCTGTAGCAGAAACGACGATACCTTCTGTACCACGTAATTGTTTAGACACCCAAGATTCTTTCACTTCTTCAGCAAGCGGGTGTAAGCGGTTGTATTCTTCACATGCCATACCATCACGTGACAACTCATTGAAGCTTGTTACACTCCAAACGTTTGAATGGATTTGGTATTCATCACGTAAGATTTTAGCAGCTTTAATCACTTCACGAAGAATGACACCTGAACCAAGTAATTGGACAGTTGCTTTTTCATCATTTTCGAACAAGTACATACCACGTTTAATGCCTTCCTCAGCGCCTTCTGGCATTGCAGGATGCTCGTAGTTTTCGTTCATTACCGTGTGGTAATAGAACACAGGCTCTAGGTTTTCATACATACGTTGTATACCGTCATGAACGA